>JBFRWE010000284.1:0-10488 GCA_051439345.1 Xenococcaceae cyanobacterium | reverse complement strand
CATTTGACTCGATCGACTTTTTTGGCTGTGACGCTAATTCTAGATAAAGACCGTGAGACTTGGTTTCGATCGACAAAGTACCAGTCTGATTTAAGTCAGCAAGCTCTTGCCATTCTAAGCCTAATTTGTCACAAATATCGACAAATGTGCTGTAATCAACGGGTTTTCCCGTACAAAATCGGCTGACAGTAGATAAAGCCAATCCCAAATCGAGAGCCAAGGCTCTTTGAGAAGGAAAGCTATTACGCAACATTCCCAATTTAACTTTTTCTAGGTATTCTCTGCCTACTTTGAGCGATCGCGACATCTTACTTCCTTGAGATAGTTAAACTACAAACACTTCTTTTCAGAATATATTTGTATATACGATTGCAACTTAGAAAAAATCTTAATCGAGCGAAAAATAAATACCATTTAATTCTGCACTTGCAATTGAATTTCTTTGCTTAAGTACCTAAACAAAATTATTTGTACATTCCATTTTTCCCTAACACCTAAAACCTAACACCTAAACCCTATCTCAACTATTACTTCCTATTTACCTCTACCAAGGATTTTTGATACACTCCTTCAACTACTTTTGCTAACCGTTTCATCGCCGTAACAATTTCTGATTCTGTAGCTGTAAGACTAATGCGGATACATTCTTGCTTATGTTGCCACTCTTCTCTTAACCCAGGGAAGAAACTACTACCAGGAACAACTATTACCCCTACTTTTTTCAATTCTTGATATAAATCCCAGTCAGTTATGGGTAAATCTTTGAGCCATAACCAAGCAAAAATTGCCCCTTCCCCTCGATGCAAAAACCAAGGTGAATTTTTAGGCATTGATTCAGCTAAAGTACTTTTTAAAATCTCTATTTTGTTTTGATAGTGGGGACGAATCACCTTAAGAGATATATCTGCTAGTTTACCAGAAGCAATTGCTCTAGCTGCGATCGCTTGTCCATAGCGGGGAGAATGAATACAAGCATTAGTCTGAAAAAATTCTAGCACTTCAAGTAATTGAGGATCGCCAATAGCTATGCCGATTCTTTCTCCTGGTAATCCTGCTTTTGACAAACTCATACAGTGAATAATATTATCCCCAAATTGAGGTGTCATAGCGGTAAAATTCAAAGCAGGGAAAGGTGGTGCATAAGCAGAATCAACTAACACTGGGACATTATTCACCTTAGCTAAAGCAGCAATCTTACCTACCTCTTCGTCAGATAAAACATTGCCTGTAGGGTTGCAAGGACGAGAAAAAATAACGCAACCAGCAGTATTATCTATCTGTAGCTGACTAAAATCAGGACGGTATTTAAAACGGTGTTCTTGTTCATCTATATCTAGAGTTGGTTGATAAGAAACTACTGCTTCGGGAGTTAAACTAACCCCACCGTAACCAGTATAATCAGGGCTAAGAGGCAGAACTACTCGCTTTAATTCTCCTTCTTTGGTATAGCCCCCAAAAGCATTAGCAGCATAGAAATAGAGTGCTTGTGAACCAGGAGTAATCAGGATATGACGATCGCTCAAACTTAGTCCATAACGCTGGTTAAAATCGTTAGCAACTGCTTCAATTAACGGCGCATATCCTTGAGATGAGCCATAACGACATACTACTTCACCATATTCATTACTCGCCAACAACTCTGCTGTACAATCTCGCCACAATTTTTCTACTTCTGGCAAAATGACAGGATTACCTGCACTCAAATTAATAAAATTTTTCCCTGCACCACTCCTTAAAGTTTCGATAATATCTTTCATAATTGCCCTAACTCCCGTGAGTTGAGACATTTGTTTACCAAATTGAGATAGTGCAGGATTCATAGTCAAACCAGTTACAAAAATATTTGTTTACAAATTATCTTAACTAGATTCGAGATCTTGCTAAGATAGACAGCCCAGCAAATTAACCAAGATACGTTAGACAACTTTAACGAAAATAAGATATCCTTCCTGTTTAACCAGATAAACTTCCAACGGTTTTGTAGCTGGTTTTTTAACTGCTGTGCCATCCAATGCAAAGTGGGAATCGTGGCAGGGACAAACTAAAAGATTTGTTTTTGTATTTACTTCAACATTACACTTTTGATGTGTACATTGAGGATTTAGTGCTATTAATTGTCCAGTTTCTGGATGACGAACTACCATTATAGGCTTATCCTCAATATCTTCATTGAGGAGAACACCCTTGGTGTCTAATTCGGAAGCGAATCCTACCATCTGAAAATTATTCGTCTTAACTTCTGTAGGATTTTGTTCTAATTCTGTACTATTATCTTCAGAGTTACTGCAAGCAATAATAACGATAGGAAGTGAACTGGCTAATGCTCCTACACCTACCCAACCCAAAAAAGTACGACGATCCATTATCAAAATTATTGATTATGTAGCCTAATTATTATTAACCAATAACGCTCAAGTTTTATCGTTATTTGTTTTTCGTCATTTGTTCATTAGTTATTGCTTATCGAGCGAGTGTTCCCACCATGAGCCATTAGCCTTTAACCCCTAGCAATTACTAAAACTAAGAGCTAAGAGTGGGCGGAAATGCTGGTGTTTCGCCAGCTTATTCCACGCCCGCCCTTCGGGCTAAAAGTTGAGAACTAACTATTTATTAGGCTGAGGAGTCATACGTAGGTAAGGTTTAATTTCTTCAACACCTTTAGGAAATTTTTGTTTTGCTTCTTCAGTAGGAATAGAAGGGGCTACAACTACGTCTTCTCCATCTTTCCAGTTAACAGGAGTAGCAACAGAATATTGATCGGTTAGTTGCAAAGAATCAATGACGCGTAAAATCTCTTCAAAGTTACGCCCAGTACTAGGAGGATAAGTAATAGTCAGCCGTAATTTTTTGTTGGGGTCAATCACAAAAACAGTTCGTACTGTCACTTTAGCATCTGCATTGGGATGAATCATGTCGTACAGATCAGAAACTTTTTTATCTTCATCTGCCAAGATGGGATAATCAACGGTAGTACTTTGAGTTTCGTTAATATCACCAATCCAGCCTTGATGAGATTCCACCCCATCAATACTGAGGGCAATTACTTTAGCATTGCGTTTTTCAAATTCAGATTTTAGTTTAGAAACTTCCCCTAATTCGGTAGTACAAACAGGGGTATAGTCGGCAGGATGGGAAAAGAGAACAACCCAACTATCTCCTGCCCAGTCATAAAAGGAGATATCTCCTATGTTGGAAGCCTGAGTAAAATCGGGTACTGTGTCACCTAATCTAAGAGCCATAATTGAAATTTCCTAAAAAATTTTAGACAAGCAACTTATTATATTGCCACAAATGCTTTGACCTAAGCCTTTATTTTTGTTCTTTATTACAATTCTAGATATTTGTCGGTAGTTGGTGGAAAAGTATTGCAGTTACTGAGATAAGATGAAATGATATAAAACAAAAATTAATCTTGTAGAGAAATAGTCAACTTCTCTGTAATTATTTATTTCAGTATTGGGAGGAATGAGTTTGATGAAGAGATTGGTAGGTGCGATCGCCACAGTATTATTAACTGTATGTTTTTGGGGATTTTCTGGAGTTACTCAGGCACAAGCAATAGACTTGAGCTTGAACTATGGTCAATCATCCCCTATCTTAGCGGTAGCGGTATCAGACCGTCGTAATGATGCTGATGCCAAATTGGGAGAAGTAGGCAGAAAGATCGATCTTAATAATAGTGATGTTCGAGATTTTCGTGCTTTGCGCGGATTCTACCCTACTCTAGCTAGCAAAATTATTAAAAATTCTCCCTACGAAAATGTAGAGGATGTTTTGTCTATTCCTGGTTTGAGCGATCGCCAAAAAGAAAGATTACAAGCTAATTTGGATAACTTTGTGGTTACTGATATTGCGGACGTGATGACTTCTGGCGATAATCGCTATAACCCTGGAGTTTACTAAAACTAATAGTTATTTAATTGAGCGTTTTTCTTAACCACACTCTCTTCTTGGGTGTGGTTATTTAGTTTTCTTAAACAAAACACGATAGACAGGTTTGCCATCCGCAAGTACATACAATTCTCTTTCTGTTGCTATGGGTAAAGGATTAGCATCTAACCAAGTTTCTGAATGTTGTTGAACTAAGAGAGGATGGGCAGAAAAGCGAGCGCGCATCTCGATGGCTACTTCTTCGATATCAGATTGCAAGAAGACCATACCATCAGTTACTAAGTAATCTACCAAAGTATTAACTAATACTGGTTGAACTACTCTCCGTTTTTTGTGTTTTTGCTTAAACCAAGGATCGGGAAATTGGATGGTGATGTAGTGTAAAGAATTAGGAAGTAAAGATTCTAGGAGTGTGGTGGCAGAAGTATTGATATTACCAAAAAGATAATGAAGATTGGTTAAGCCTAGTTCATTTCTTTTTTGATTGGCACTAATAACTAAAGATTCACGGATTTCGATACCAAGAAAGTTTTTTTCTGGTTGTAGTTGCGCCATTTGTAATAAGAATCCGCCTCTGGCACAACCAATATCTAAATGAAGGGGATAATCTGGCGTAGTATAGATTTTATTCCAGACGGGAAGCGCGATCGACTGTTGAAATTTACGACTCAGAGGATTAACGTGTTGACGGATACGGAATTTGGGCAAATTAGACTTCTCCTGAAATTCTCGATCGATTTTGTGACTTGTTTTTCTAAGATAAGCTTAGACGCATTTAAACTGCATTCTTCAATTCTGGTCAAGGCAATAGGCAACAGAGAATAGGCAACAGAGAATAGGCAACTTAGGTGAGTCCAAGCTTACAGGGTTGGGTTAGTTTTTCAGCAAGCCCTATTTAGATAAAATTCGATCGCAAAAAAAGAGAGTTCCTGAAGCGACACAAATAGGAATAGTAAATAGATTGAGTAAAGGAATACTAATTAAACCTAAACAAACAACACCAAAGCTAGCACTAGCGGGTAAACTGCGAAAGACTAGACCTAATTTTTGCCGAAAAGGTAGCCTTCGTCTTTCTAGCGGAGAATCTAAAAAATCCAGACAAACTATAGTAACGGTAAGGGTTAAAGAGCCTATAGTTGAACCTAAAGTTCCTATGCCGACGATAAAGTTGAGCAAAAATAAGGGAATTCCTACCACAGCAATTAAAACCAACTTTTTCAATTCAAATAAAATGGCTCTTCCTATATCTCTAAAAATACTTACTTCAACAATTTCGACTTTACCCGTACAGACTTTTTCTAGTTGTTCTGATAGCTGTCCATACCAAGGTGCGCCTAACAACACACCAAATTGAGTTAGTAAAAAGCCCGTAGCGACTAACAAAAATAAAATTAATAGCAAACGTAACAGGAAAGATAATCCGACGGTTGCATAATCCAAAAAACCAAGCCAAGCAGGTAAATTAGCAATGATATTATCTAGCCACCGAGAGACATCGAAGGTTACATCTTCAACTATATGGAATCCAAATAATAATAGTCCGCTATAAAGAGCGATCGCTACTACTAAATTAACTAAAATTGGTATAGCTATGTATTGCCACAATCTAGGGTTACGGACAAAAGTTACCAATGCCCTAAAAGGATAAGTTGCTCCTGTAATCAAACCAAAACCACTAAGAATACGCACCATAAATTCTGTTTTTATTCGATTTTAAAAATAAACTATAGCCAATCACCAATTCCTAATAATGACAACCTCTGGAATTATCCCAAGTACGTTGTTCCCCAACTCGATCGGGATTGTATGCTAATAACTCTACTATGCCATTTTCATGGAAAATCCAGCCTTGTGCGGGGGGCTTACGAGTTGTCTTCGGTTTGACTGCTGCTCTTTCCTGATTTAATTCAATTGTTGTTGATGATGCAGTTACAGGTGCAACTAATCCTACTTCGATCGTATCTTCTGTTAACCTATCTTGAGGATTTTGAGGCAAACCACCTTTGCCAATATCGACAAATTCACTATCAGCAGTTTGAGTGCAGACATTTTGAGCAATTAAATCAGAAGGATCTACTACTTCTTGAGTTAATTCTAGTAAACCACTAGTGGGGTCAACATCTGGTCGAGGAATAATTACTTGTTTCATGATACTTCTCCTATCACCAGAGCGAATAAAGCTGATATTGCCAAAACAATACTGCTTAATACTCTTTGTAACAAGAAAATTTACATAAAATTTACATTAGACCTAGCTTGAAAATGGAGTTCAGAAGTTCAGGAGTTCAGAAGTTCAGTAGGTTGGGTTGGTGCGATCTGTTTCATCAGGGTTAATGCGTTTTCCCATATTGTTTTCATCTAAAGTACAGGGAATTAAAGTTTGTGGATTTCTCTTCTAAGTTCATCTATATCTAATTTTAGTTCAACTACCTGCATTGCTAAATTATCTAATTCTAAAGCTGTATATGTACCATACTCTATCCTTGCTCTTAATTCCAATGCTTGACTTCTTAATTTGAAGGCTATGCCATGTAATTCAAACAATCTTTGTTTCAAATTGTTTATTTCATTGACTGTTTTTACCTTAGCTTTTGTTGAATTAACTTTTTGGTCAGTTACTTCAAAAAATTGTTTTAAATCTTTGTCTAATTTATTCAAGCCTTGGTTTAATTCGTCTAAGTTAATATTAGTCATTACCAACAAAAATACATAATAATTTGGCTACTTCAAAATTAACTACAACAATTTAAATAACAAGTGATTGGGATCAAATTAAGTCCTAACTGCCACTAATATGTACAACTATTTCTCTGTTGTGACTGCGCTGGCGGTGTTCCCATAAATAAATTCCTTGCCAAGTACCTAAAACTAATCTTCCTCTACTAATGGGAATTTGCTCTGAAGTATGAGTTAAAGCCGATCGAATATGAGCAGGCATATCATCAGGGCCCTCTGCATTATGAATATATCTCATAGAGTCTTCTGGTACTAACTTAGCGAAAAAATTAGCTAAATCTCTTAATACATCAGGATCGGCATTTTCTTGAATTACTAAAGACGCAGAAGTATGACGGACAAAAATCGTACATAATCCCATATCGATCGCTGATTCTGCGACTATTTGCTCTACTTTGTTGGTAATTTTATGAAGGGATTTACCTGTAGTTTGAATTCTTACTGCTTTTTGATAATGCTTCATAGTTTTCATAGGTAGTTCTACAAAACATAGTATCTTTAATCGCTATCAATCAATTTTTACTTCCCTGCACCTCATAAGAGTGTAACCATTTGCCTCCCCCCCTTCAAAAGAAAGCGATCGCTCATCAATAGACAAATCAGTTGTTTTTTGTAGTACATTGAAAATAGAACATCATCAGTATTCAACTCCATAAATAAGCAATATAATCTTGAAAAACCCAAAATAGTATGTCAACTTGTATTAAACTTTGATTGTTTTGGGAAGGGCAAAATAATGAAAATTCTGGTTTTAGCTTGGGAATTTCCTCCCCGTATTGTCGGTGGAATTGCACGACACGTGGGAGAATTGTATCCAGAAATCGTTAAACTTGGTCATGAAATTCACCTGATCACCGTAGAATTTGGCTCAACACCAAATTATGAAATAGTAGATGGAATTCATCTTCATCGTGTACCCGTCAAAGCAGGAAATGATTTTTTTCACTGGGTAGTTAATATGAATGAAAGTATGGGGGAGCATGGAGGAAAATTAATTGCTGAAGAGAGAAAATTCGACCTCATTCATGCTCATGATTGGTTAGTTAGTGATGTAGCACTCGCCCTCAAACATACTTTCCAAATTCCTCTAGTAACTACTATTCACGCCACAGAATATGGTCGTCATAATGGCATTTATACCTCAGGACAACAATATATCAACGGGAAAGAACATATCTTAGTTTATAACTCTTGGCGAGTAATTGTTTGTAGTCAATACATGCGTTATGAAGTAGAAAGAGCCTTACATTGTCCGTGGGATAAAGTAGATATTATTTATAATGGTATTCGCCCAGAGAAAAAGCATCGTCAGCCTGATTTCGATCATCTCAGCTTTCGTCGTCGCTTTGCTGAAGATCACGAAAAAATCGTCTATTATGTCGGTCGTATGGCTTATGAAAAAGGGGTCTTTATTTTATTGAATGCTGCTCCAAAAGTATTATCGTCTCTGGGAGGCAATGTTAAATTTGTAATTGTTGGTGGTGGTAATACCGATTACCTAAAAGAGCAAGCCTGGAATTTAGGCATTTGGGATAAGTGCTACTTTACTGGTTTTATGTCTGATGAAGATTTAGATAAATTCCAAACAGTAGCAGATTGTGCTGTATTTCCTAGCTTATATGAACCTTTTGGGATCGTGGCCTTAGAAAGCTTTGCTGCTCGCGTACCAGTAGTAGTATCAGATACAGGAGGCCTACCAGAAGTAGTTCAACATACTCAAACTGGAGTGGTTACGCAAACGAATAATGCTGACTCTTTGGCTTGGGGAATTCTAGAAGTCTTACAACATCCTAATTATGCTCAGTGGTTAGTTGATAATGCTTACCAATCTCTAGCTGCTCGTTTTAGTTGGACTCAGTTAGCTAAACAGACAGAAGCAGTTTATAACCGAATTGTACAAGAGCGATCGCAAGTAATTTGGGACTAGACTTGAGCTAGATGAACGAGCAATATTTTAAGCTCGATCGCCCACAGGAAAATTTAACTTCAAAAACAAAATAATAATACCAAGTAGAAAGCCAAAAATAAGACCAAATAGATGACTATGAAAACTTACCTGGGGAATTAAATTGTCAAAAACAAACTGTATAATAATAACCATGATTATAAATCTCAGGCGTTTAGCACTCAGAGGAGTTTTCTTTTTGAACCAAACATATCCAGAAATAGCTAGAAGTGTACCAACTAGTCCCATAATAGCTGCTGAAGCTCCTACTAAAATAGTATAATTATTGCCCTGAAATAAACTAAAAATAGTAAAAGAAAGCATCGCACCAATGCCACTAAATAAATAGATAAATAAATAACGAATAACACCTAAATTTATTTCAATTAATTTCCCTAAGACATAGAGAGCAACCATATTACTAGACAGATGTATAAATCCATAGTGGAGAAAATTAGCACTAATCACCCTCCACCATTGTCCAGAAAGAACTTTGATGGGAATTAATGCTCCTAAATAATTCAAAGTATTTATATCTTTACTACCTCCAGTTTTAATTTCTAAGGCAAATAAAAAGATATTTAGGAGAATAAGTATGTAGGTAGCATAAATTCTCTTTGGCTTAAGTTTATTCATTTAAATAAAGCGAGATGATAATTGATTCTCAAAGCATATGATTGATTATTGATCTTACTGCGAAAAGATTGTGAAAGTTTAATTTTTAGAGAGAATCGAGCCGAGGAAAAATTAAGAAGAAAAACGAATAATCTAATGCTTAAAATACATCTACTTTTTCCTATAGTAGTGCATCAAGATTGTTTTGAGGGATAAACTCAATCCATCAATGCCAAATTGATGAGCGAGTAGGCATTCATGATAAATTAGTAACAAGGTATACAATAAGGCAACACATTTAACTACTCACCATGACTCAACCATACCGAATTATCTTACTTCCTGGGGATGGCATTGGACCAGAAATTATAGCAGTCGCAGTAGATGTACTAAAGTTGGTGGGTAAGCAATGTAATTTAGCATTTAGCTTTGAAGAAGCTTTAATTGGTGGCGCAGCCATAGATGCTACAGGAGAACCCCTTCCTGCTGAAACTTTAGAAATATGCCGTAATAGTGATGCTGTTTTACTCGCAGCCATTGGGGGTTATAAATGGGATAATCTTCCTCGTCACCAACGTCCTGAAACAGGGTTATTAGGTTTAAGGGCGGGATTAGGTTTATTTGCTAATTTAAGACCAGCAACTATCTTACCTCAACTTATTGATGCTTCTACTCTTAAAAAAGAAGTAGTAGAGGGGGTAGATATTATGGTAGTAAGAGAATTGACTGGAGGTATTTACTTCGGACAACCTAAAGGAATCTTTGAGACAGAAACAGGGTCAAAAAGAGGGGTAAATACGATGGCATATACAGAAGCAGAAATCGATCGTATTGCCAAAGTCGGTTTGGAAACAGCCCAAAAACGTCAAGGCAAATTATGTTCTGTAGATAAAGCCAATGTACTAGATGTATCTCAATTATGGCGCGATCGCATTACAGCTATGGCAGAAAAATATCCCGATGTGGAATTGAGTCATCTTTATATAGATAATGCAGCGATGCAATTAGTTCGCGCTCCCAAACAAGTTGATACGATCGTCACGGGTAATCTTGTTGGTGATATTTTGTCTGATGCTGCTGCCAGGCTAACTGGTAGCATTGGGATGCTTCCTTCTGCTAGCCTAGGTTCAGAGAAGCCTGGCGTTTTTGAACCTGTTCATGGTTCTGCCCCTGATATTGCAGGAGAAGATAAAGCCAATCCTCTGGCACAAGTACTCAGTGCAGCTATGATGTTACGTTATGGTTTGGATGAACCAGAAGCTGCCACCAAAATTGAACAAGCAGTCCTGCAAGTTTTAGAC
>JBFRWE010000283.1:0-9292 GCA_051439345.1 Xenococcaceae cyanobacterium | reverse complement strand
ACCTTCAACCTCAAGATATATCTTTGCTAACGTCTGTCTCTATGACTCCAGCAATTCCTTCTTTAGATGCACGGTTGATGAGCCGAATTCCCTTTTCTCCTACCCTTAAAAGACTACCCATTAACGGGGTAGGTTGTATGGGGGGAGCGATCGGTGTCTCTCGTGTTGCCGATTATCTAGAAGGACATCCCAACGAAGCAGCGGTTTTATTTGCTGTTGAAATTTCCTCTGGTTTATGGCAAGGTTCTCTACAAGCAGATTTAATTTCTTTAATTAAGCAATTGCCAGAGAATCCTTCTGCATACAGTGATATTATCATGAATATTATCACCGCAGCTTTGTTCGCAGATGGTTGCGGTGCAGTGTTGATGGTAGGAAGAGATCATCCTTTAGCCAAATCAGGACTGCCTCAGGTTATTGATAATCGCTCCTTTTTACTGCCCAATACAGTGCAAATAATGGGTCTGGAAACAGTGGACAGTGGTTTTAGGAATATCCTCAGACCAGAAGTATCTGATTATCTCAAACAAGGATTAAGACCATTAATTAGTGGTTTACTGGCTGATAATAATCTCGATCTAGATAGCTTGTATCGCTGGATCGTTCATCCTGGAGGTCCTAAAGTAATCGATACAGTGGAAGCAGAATTTGGCTTAGATAGTCGCACTTTGCAGTTGAGTCGGGATACCTTAGCCAAGATCGGTAATATTTCTTCGGGAACAGTGCTTTATATGCTCGATAAGGTTCTATCAGAAGAATCTTCCCCTCCTGATTCTTATGGCGTAATGGTAGCCATGGGACCAGGTTTTTCTCAAGAAGCAATTTTATTGAAGTGGTAGGAGGAAACACGATGCTAACTAAATATATTTTTGTGGTCATTGTTTTGTCAGTTATCGTGCAAAGATTATTCGAGCTTCGGATCAGCAAAAATAATGAGGCAGCTCTCCTAGCTCAAGGAGCAAAAAAACATAGCGATAATTTACTGGGTGCGGTTAAAGTTTGGCAAACTATCTGGTTTATAGCAGCGATCGCCGAAGTTTTCTACTTCGATCGCCCTTTTAATTTACCTTTGGCTGCGATCGCTCTATTAGCAGCCTTAACAGGGCAAGTTTTGCGTTACTTATCTATGCAAGCTTTAGGAAAACGCTGGACTCTGCCAATTATAACTTTACCCAATACACCCGTAGTAGATCGAGGAGTTTATCTTTATGTGCGCCATCCCAATTGGTTGGGAGTCATCCTCGAAATTGCAGCACTCCCCTTGATTCACGGAGCTTATTTAACCTCGATTACTTTCTCTCTTGTCAACGCTTGGTTAATGAGTCAAAGGATTCAAACTGAAGAGAAGGCTTTAGCCGAAAATAGTAATTTTAATTTAGTTTTTGCTCATCGCCCCCGTTTTATTCCCAAAATACCCTTGAAGAGTAAAGCAACTTGGGGAGGTAGCTAAGAAGGTGGTTAATCTAATAATACTGAGACAAAAAGCTTCATAAGCAAACAAAACCTGAAAAATACCTGAAGAATTACCTGAATTTTTCCCCTTTTATCCTACGAAGGCTAACTGCATAATATTAGCCAAGGGAATCATAACTTAAATTAGCAACTCCTTTTAATTTAGTTTTTGCTAAGTGTCCATATTTGATCGCCAAAATCTTCTTTATTGACCAAGCAACGGTTGAAGGTGACTAAGAAAATGTTTCAAGAACTACTCGATCTCCCTCTCAGCATTGGTAACGAATTAAGGAAATTAGTTAAATGACAAATAAACTACCTGACGGTCCAAAAAGTCCATCTTGGTGGCAATTAATACGTTGGATACAAGATCCTTTAAGATATGAGCGAGAATGCGTCCAGCATTACGGAGATATATATACTTTTAAGATCATTGGTGTTCCTCCCTTTGTTGTAATTGGCAATTCGGTAGCAGTAAAAGAAATTCTAAGCCAAAGTTCTGAGAATTTTGATATTGGACGTGGTAATCATGTAGCTCAACCTCTTGTGGGAAAAAATTCTTTATTTTTATACGATGGCAAACGTCATCAACGAGAACGAAAATTATTAATGCCTCCATTTCACGGACAAAGTTTGCAGTCTTACGCACAATCAATCTGCGATATCGCTATTCAAGAAGCTAGTCAGTGGCAAGAAAATCAACGCATTATTGCCCGTAAGACAATGCAAAGCATTAGCTTAGAAGTGATTTTAAAAGTGGTATTTGGTATTTCAGAAGGAGAAAGATATCAAAAGATTAAACCGTTGTTAGCTGAAATGTTGGATGTAGTTGATTCACCAGTCCAATCTACTTTTCTATTTCTGAAATTTTTGCGACTAAATTGGGGAAATTTGAGTCCTTGGGGACGAATGAGAGAGCGTAAAAAACAAATTTATGAGCTATTGCAAGAGGAAATTAATGAAAGACATGCCAATTCAGATCGAGTTAGTCATGATGTTCTTGGTCTAATGATGTTAGCAACAGATGAAAAAGGAGAAAAACTAACCGATGCCGAATTAAAAGACGAGTTAATGACTTTATTATTTACAGGTCATGAAACTACAGCTAGTATGCTGTCTTGGGCTTTTTATGAAGTTCTTAGACATCCTTCTGTTCTACAAAAGTTACGTGAAGAACTAGAGCAAAAAGGAGAAAACCTGACACCTTTAGAAATAGCCAAACTTCCTTATCTAAGTGCTGTTTGTCAAGAAGTTCTGCGGATGTATCCCGTACTCGATCTTCTTTTTCCTCGCATTACCAAAAAACCCATGAAAATTATGGGATATAAATTTGAACCAGAAACTTGGTTAACTATTAGTATGTATCTGGTTCATCATCGAGAGGATTTATATCCAGAACCCGAAAAATTTAAGCCAGAACGTTTTTTAGAAAGACAATATTCTTGTTATGAATATTTCCCTTTTGGTGGAGGAAGCCGTCGCTGTTTGGGATATGCTCTAGCTCAATTAGAAATGAAGTTAGTCTTGGCTAAGATCATCTCGCCATACGAACTAACTTTAGCGAGCAACAAATCTGTTAAACCACAGCGAAGAGGCTTAACCATTTCACCTTCTGGTGGTATTCCCTTAATTTTTCACAGAAAACGACTAACTCCCACAAAGCAACTCCAAAAAGTTAGTGCTTGAATAAAACGTTATGGATGACAAACAATATACAAAATTAACTTGTCACCCATAATCTGAACTAAATCTTTAACTGAAATTTATTGCTATCAAACTAATTTTTTCTAATATTATGAACAATTCCGAACTACGTTTCAACAGTGATAATTTCTCCGATACTTTATCTGACACTCTAAAAGATGTCTTAGACTCAGCATTTAGTGATAATTTACCAGATACATTGGTAACATCTCTCAAAGATAACTTAGAATTATTTGCCGATAGTCGTCCGAATGGACTCGATCTCTTACAGGGTGATGACACTTCAATAATCCCCTTTCTTTTCAATGACGACCCCGAAACTAATTTCCCTAACATATATGGAGATTATACTAATGTTCTCACAACCTCAGGGGAGATTAACATCGGGACAACAGAAGATCAAGAGGTAAAACTTATTTGGGGTCGCCATGGAGGCGATAATCTGATTGGTTTTGATCCTGGTGCCGATCATGAAGGTAAGCGGGAAATTGATATTTTTACTGGTGATTGGACCGATGAACAACTTTTTGGATTGCGTACAGGTCAAGAAATTCCTTTTACTGATGGGGAAGACAGGTTTATTCTCGGTAATTGGGAAAAACCTTTCTATGTTGAGAACGATGAGACCCTGGGTTTAAACCAATTTGCGTTTATAATAGATTTTAACTCTAGTCAAGATATCATTCAGCTACATGGCACTTCCCAAGACTATCAACTAGTAGAAACTGACCTAGGAACAGCAATATTTTGGCACCAAAATAATGAAACTGACCTAGTTGGTGTAGTAGGTGGAGTTGATGATTTGAGTTTAGAGGGTGACTACTTTGATTTTAAAGGCAGCAACGCACCAGAAACAGTTTTAGAGGATAGTCAACAAATCGGTAGTAGTGCGATCGATTATGTATTTACTTCTAGTGTCGATGCTGAGGGTAATCTCTATGTAGGAGGATCGACTGGTGGTTCTCTGGAAGGAGATAACCTAGGGGCTAGAGATGGTTGGCTGAGAAAATACGACAGCAATGGTAACTATCTATGGGGAGATCAATTAGGCACTAGCGGAACTGACACTATCTGGGATATGGCTAGTGACGGAAGCAATATTTATGTAGCAGGAAATACATCAGAAAGTCTGCCTGGTAATACAACAGAAGGAGGAAATGATGTCTATTTAGCTAAGTATGATAGTGAAGGGAACCAAGAGTGGATTCAACAGTTTGGGACTCTAACATTTGATGAATCTTTTACAGTCAATACAGATAGCGATGGTAATGTTTATGTTGGAGGACATACTGTTGGTAGCCTGGGAGGAGAAAACAAAAACACAGGACAGAATTTAGATAATTTAGACGATCAATCAGCTTTTTTAGGCTTTCCCTCGACTGATTCCTATGTAGTCAAGTTCGATAGTGAAGGGAACCAAGAGTGGATTCATCAGTTTGGTACCTTTGCACTTGACGATAACTGGGGTGTAGCAATTGACGAAAATGGAAATGTCTTTGCTGGAGGAAATACCAAAGGTGATTTTGGTGGACCCAATGCAGGTCAGTTTGCCGAGTACGATCCTTGGCTAGTTAAGTTAGATCAAGATGGTAACGAGGTTTGGGTAGAGCAGTTTGGTACACCTGGTTATGACTTTTTGTGGGATATTGAAACCGATAGTATGGGCAATGTCTATGCAACTGGATGGACTTTGGGCGACTTAGGGGGGGAAAATGCTGGCTCTTATGATACCTGGCTTGCTAAGTACGACACTGATGGTAACCAGGTGTGGGTTGAGCAGTTTGGCACTAGTGGCGATGATTCACCCTCTCTAGATAGCATAGAAATAGACTCAAATGATAATATCTTTGTAAGTGGATATACAGAGGGCAACTTAGGAGGAGAAAATGCTGGCTCTTACGATGCCTGGGTCGCCAAATTTGATACAGATGGTAGTCAGCTATGGCTGGAACAATTTGGCACTACCGAATATGATGCTGCAACTACAGTAAGTGCGGATGATTACGGTAATCTTTATGTGTCAGGAATTACCGAAGGAAGTATCGGAGAAACTAATGCTGGAGCTTATGACTCTTGGATAGTCAAATTAGATGCTGAAGAAGGCACAATCCAAGACTTTACTGGTGATGATTCTTCTAGCAACAATGTTCTCAATGGGAGCAGTGCTAGTGATATTCTCCAAGGTAGTGCAGAAGATGACCTAATCTCCGGTAATGGAGGAAAAGATATTCTCGAAGGTGGCTCTGGAGATGACACCATCAATGGGGGTTCTCTCCCAGACATCATTGATGGAGGACGAGGAGATGACCTAATCTCTGGTAATGGAGGAGAAGATATTCTCGAAGGTGGCTCTGGAGATGACACCATCAATGGAGGTTCTCTTCGCGACATCATTGATGGAGGACGAGGAGATGACCTAATCTCTGGTAATGGAGGAGAAGATATTCTCGAAGGTGGCTCTGGAGATGACACCATTAGTGGAGGCTCTCTCCGCGATTTCATTGAAGGAGGACGAGGAGATGATCTAATCTATAGTAATGGTGGTAATGATTATATTGACAGTGGTAATGGTTTAGATATTATTTGGCTTGGTGCAGGAAACACTAATGTTGTCCTAAAAACAGGGGAAGGCTACGATACGATCGAAAACTTCCAATTAGGATCGACTAAGTTTCAAGTTAGCAGTTTAAATAACTTGTCTTTCAGTGATAGTGCTGGAGGTGCTGAAATCTTCCAGGGAAGTGACTTAATCGCAATCGTTAGCCAGGAAAGTGCGGATACGTTCAGTAGTAATATTGATGAAATTTTTGTTTAGTTACTCAACTGAATTATTTAAAACCTGGATAAAGCTAAGTTAACTTCAGCTTTATCCAGAAAAATTAACTCTTTTAAGCGTTCAGATTTTGTTTTTTTCAGATTATTGGATGTCTGGTCAATGAAATCTGCAATAAGTTGTTCACTGACATTCAGGTAACTTATATAATGACCTTAACTTCTCAATCTTCTCTGACTTTTCAAAAACCCAAGCGGTCCTTCAAATATCGTTGTTTTGAGCTTGGACTCAACTTCTGGGAAAAGATTAGAACGGATAATATAACCAATCTCAGTCCAGATTCCCTCATAGAAACAGCGCAGCAAATTACTGGCTTAGATGATTTTGGCGACCAAAGTTTTCGTGTTGCTCTGACTATTCTGATCGAATCCTTACGAAAGGAGGCAAATTTAAATACTACAGGTCAATATTTGTTCCGAGACACTCTGCTCAACTCATTAATCAATAGATTACAGTTGCAACAAAATTTTCAGAGTCATCCAGAAATTTTACAAGTTCCAATCAGAAAACCACTATTTATTGTGGGACTTCCTAGGAGTGGAACAACTTTCTTGTTCAATCTACTTGCTCAAGATCCTCATAGTCGTTGGTTGCATCCTTGGGAAGTATTACACCCTTCACCATCACCAACAAAAGCAACAGCAGCTTCAGATCCACGTATTAAGAGAGTAGAGCAAAAATTGGCATTTTATTATAAAGCGTTAGCCCCTGATTTAGATACTGCACACTATATAAATGTCAATGAGCCAGATGAATGTAATGGATTGTTTGAAAATAATCTTACTACTAGTCTTCTTTTCTTCTTTCGAGCTAATGTACCGACTTATCAAAAGTGGCAGCACACAGAACCAGACTGGAATAATGCTTATAAATATTATCGATCGCAGTTGCAGCTATTATCTTGGAAATGGTCAGAAAAGCATTGGCTTCTCAAAGCACCAGCACATTTATTTCATTTAGATAGTTTATTATCTGTTTTTCCCGATGCTTGTATTATCCAAAACCATCGCGATCCGATTAAAGCAATTCCTTCTGTAGCTAGCTTAAGCTCTATACTCCGAGGAGCTTTTTCTGACCATGTAGACCCAAAAGTCATTGGTCAAAGCTGCTTAGAGGAAATAGCTCTTGCCATCAATAGAGCCATGAAAGTTCGTCAAAATACTTCCTCTCAACAGTTTTTTGATGTTCAATATACCGATTTAGTTCAAGACCCTATCAATACGGTTAAGCGAATTTACGACTATTTTGAGTACGACTATTCCGAACAGATGGAAAAAAATCTGCAACGATATATTCAAAAGAATCGGCAACACAAACACGGCGTTCATAACTATTCCCTCGAACAATTTGGACTAAATGTCGATCGAGTTAACGAAAAATTTCAAGATTACTGTCAATCTTTTTAAGCACAAAGTTCAAGCTTATATTCAATATGAGGAAATCTATGACTACGAATTATACTCATAATCTAAGTGTTCATCCCCATGATAATGAAGAAACCTTACCAGAACGTTTGACAGTAAAAGAATTACGAGATTTCATGACAATTAATCAACCTCTAGTTTTCGGAACTATATCGGTTGAATGGGTAGGAATGATAGCTGCAATGTATCTATCTAATACCTATTGGAATCCATTACTATATTTAATCACTGTTATTTTTATTGGTGCTAGGCAACATGGTTTATTAATTATTGGACATGATGCTTCACATTATGTACTACTAAAAAATAAGCAATGGAACGATTGGGTTGCTGATATTTTTCTGTATTGGCCAATGTTTGGCACTGTTAAAGGTTTTCGTTCTTTTCATAGCGATCACCACCGTTTTTTAAATACGGAGAAAGACAAAAATCGCTTAGTGTGGAAAACTCACACAGCAGACGGTCAATTAACTGCTGAATGGACTTATCCCAAAAAAAGCTCAGATCTATTGCTAATTCTTTTATCCAAGGCTTGTTTTTTGACGGCCTTTCGCTGGATTATTATGGGTTTTGCGGTGATGATTGTCAATTCCAAGAATGAGTCAACAAAGTTTTCACCTTGGTATATTGCATTACGTTTAAGCTTTTATACTGTGATTTTGGCTTTGCTTGGTTACTTTCATTTATTACCTCAATTCTTTCTGTATTGGATTGTTCCTTATTGTACTTGGCATGTTATCGCTGAATATATTCGGCTTATTTGTGAACATAGTGCAATTCAATCAGATGTCAAACCCTATAATCTGACTAGAACTACTGTTACAAACTTTCTAGATAGCTTACTTCTTCTTCCTCATAATGTTGGTTATCATCATGAGCATCATTGGTATCCAAGTGTTCCTTACTACCATTTGGATAAACTTCATAATCGTTTAGCTCACAATAGCAACTTTGGCAAATATGGGGATGTTTCTCATAGCGTTTATGAATCTCTCAAAAAGTGCATACAAAGTTAGGACTCAGATAATTTGTCCCGAATAAAGGGAGTGGGATCTAGTTCATAACAGAGATATTGGCATTACAGATATCTTCAATTTCAGAAATTATCGGCAAGAAGAAAATGACTTTCAATCAGGATTATTTACTCAACATGGAACCTCAATTCTCAACGCTTGTAGACTTGTTAAGATACAGAGCTAAACATCAGCCTGACAAAACCGCCTATATTTTTCTCCACAATGGCGAAACAGAGACAAATAGGCTAACTTATGCTGAATTGGATCGTCAAGCACGATCGATAGCAACTTGTCTCCACAATCTGGAAGCTCAAGGCGAACGAGCCTTGTTACTATACTCTCCTGGTTTAGAATTTATTGCTGCTTTCTTCGGCTGTTTATATGCTTCTGTGGTCGCTGTTCCAGCTTATCCACCCCGACGCAATCAAAAGTTATCAAGATTGCAATCAATAATATCCGATGCTGATGTTAAAGTAGTTCTCACTACAGCATCATTATTTAATAATATAGAAACGCGATTGACAGAGGAAGAAGGCTTAAAAAATTTACACTATGTAGCCAGCGATAATATTCCTCTTGAACTCGCCTTAGATTGGGAGTTACCAGAGATAAGTGAGGAGACTTTGGCTTTTCTTCAGTATACTTCTGGCTCTACGGGAAAACCAAAGGGTGTAATGATTAGTCATAGCAATCTGCTGCATAATTCAGATTATATTAAGCAATCCTTTGAACTCAATGCTGATAGTGTATCTGTAACTTGGTTGCCTAGCTTCCATGACATGGGACTCATAGATGGAATTATTCAACCTTTGTATACAGGTTTTTTAGGTGTGGTGATGCCACCAGTATCTTTCCTGCAAAAA
>JBFRWE010000282.1:0-13624 GCA_051439345.1 Xenococcaceae cyanobacterium | reverse complement strand
AAAGAACGCATAAACTGCATTAAACCACTAACATGATATAGAGGTAACAGGCAAAATGAATTAACAGTATTAGTAGAAAAATAATTACAAAATCCCGTAACAGAAGCTGTTAGTGTTGACCAATCATGAATTGCAAAGCGAATTTTTCCTGACGATCCACCAGTAGGTATCATAATTAAAGAATGAGATTCCTTGACAGAAAAAATATTTTCTTTGATTTCATTATTTTTTGGGGTAGATTTTAAATAATCATTTCCTAAAATAAAATCAGGTTCAACTAATTCAAAAACTTGTTGCCATTCTTGTTCTTTCCAGTGGGTATTGCAGAGAAATACTTGAGTTTTAGCAGCAACACTCGCCACAAAAAATGACAGGAATTTATAAGAGTCTGTTTCTGCTATAAAGATTACAGGCGATGAATTTAATTGTTCTTTTAATTTGAAGAGTCGTAGTAATGAATCTTGCGTTAACTGCCAAAATAGTTGACTATCATAACCAATTAACCAATCGTGATTACAGCATTTTTTTAAATCACTAATAATTTCTGATAAGTATAATGACATGAATCAATTTAACTAGATAAGGTGGTTAGTGGTTAGTTATTAGTTATTTTTTATGAATGATTTAGAATTGCTATAGTACCTATTACCTATTACCTATTAAACTTAATAAAGTACATTCCCAAACAAGACGAGATTGAACATAACTCAGAAGATATTGACGGGTTTTGGACAGCTGTTCTAGTATTTGAGTCTGCCTGCCTAATTGCCAATAATAATATTGAAGATAATCAACTAACCAAAGTTGGGTTTGAGTATCTAGTTCTTGAGTAATTGTTTTGGCTAATTGTAGAGCAGCTAGAGAATTTGGAGGAAACTGTAATAATTCTTGATGCAGACTTTCTGGGATTTGCTTAAGCTGATTAAAAGCGAAAATGGCTTTACCTGGACTTCCTTGAGCGATCGCCATTATCTGGGGATATTCTAAAATTTCTGTATACCCATTTTCCTGTAAAACTTTGGCTAAATCTGTTTGAGAAAGAGAGTTAAATTTAATCTGTTGACAACGGGAAACTAGAGTAGATAATAGAGAATTGGCATCTGGAGCAATCAGAATTATAGTTGCTTTACCTGGTTCTTCTAAGGTTTTTAGTAAAGCATTAGCTGCCGATTCTGCCATAGTTTGAGCATCTTCGATTATTACTACCAAACGAGATGCTTCTAAGGGAGGACGACTAACAAACTGAGCAATTTCACGAATTTGTTCAATACGTATTTGAGGTGGTGCTTTTCGTTTTAGTCCTATTTCTGCTGCTTTAGCTTCAGTAATAAGTTGTCCTTGATGAAGATAGGTAGGCAAAACCCAGAAAAGATCGGGATGATTTCTAGTTTGTAATCGTTTTTGAACAGAAAAATGCTTATTTTCCGCTAAATCTGCACATAAGATCAGTTCGGTAAAATTTGTAGCTGCCAAACTTTTCCCTATACCAGCAGCACCTACAAATAAATAGGCAGGAGCAATACGCTTTAGTTCTACAGCCCGTTGTAGTAATTTTACAGCTTGCTCCTGACCAATCAAATTATTAGTCATTAGTTATGAGTTAATTAGTTATTAGAAATAAGTAATTCTGAACTCCTGAACTTCTGAACTTCTACGAATTACTCATGCTCTATTTCACTATCGATCATAGCTGGATCGATGAGGGTAATATCAAAAGGATCATCTGGAGGTACTGTAGGAAAAACGTCATACTGTCGATGTTCATAGATTGCAGATACTTGAGGTCCAAAAATTACCTTATCACCATCTTTAAGATCGTGAATTAATACCTTGCGCCCATTAATCAACAATCCATTGACACTAACTTTGCCACTAGAATTCCCATCAATAATTCGATAATAATCGTTGCCATCTCCACGCGATCGCTTAATTAATGTAGCGTGATGACGAGAGACAAACTGAGAGTTAAGACGGATATCGCATTGTCTTCCTCTACCTACAGAATAGGTTGTATCTTGGAGGATAAATTCTTTTTGTCCTTTGCCGTCTGTAACAATCAAAACATGATCTTCACGGTGTTTTGCCGGTTTTGAAGCCATTGGCGAGTCGATCTTGCAGTAAATCATTGAAAATATGGTTGCACTCCTAATGAATGCAATTTAACTCGGTAAACTAGCTATTAGTTGCTATATTCTATTTTGGCATACTGCTTATTGGTTATTTTCATCAGTATCAATGAATTTAACTATGCTAAATTACGTATATTGGCGTAACATTAGTGAGTTAGTAACAACAATGAGAGAACTAGATGCCATGGCACCAGCAGCGATACCTGGACTAAGTATCAAATCGAAACTTGGTAGTAGTATACCAGCAGCAACGGGAATCGCCAAGATATTATAGGCTAATGCCCAAGCTAAATTTTGCCGAATTTTATTAAAAGTAGCTTTTCCTAGTTTAATAGACTCTAATACATCCCATAATTTACTTTGCATTAAGACAATATCGGCAGTTTCTATAGCTACATCCGTACTGCCCTGCAAAGAAATACCGATGTCTGCTTGCGCTAATGCTGGAGCATCATTGATCCCATCTCCTACCATAGCCACGGTTTTAGTAATTTTCGAGGGATTATTTTGTTGTAGAGATTGAATCACTTCTGCTTTTTCTTCTGGTTTAACTTCTGCCAGAACTTTAGTAATATTTAATTGTTTAGCGATCGCGTTGGCTACTTCAGGGCGATCTCCTGTTAACAAAACTACTTCTAAACCATTTTTTTGCAGATTAGCAACTGTTGTGACTGCATCAGGGCGTAAACTGGCTTTAAGAGCAATTAAGCCTACTAATACCGATTCTAACGCTAGATAAATTACTGTTTTACCTTCTTGTGCTAATAATGTTGCTGAAGCTTGAATTTCTTCGGTAATACTAATATTTTGTTGAGTTAACCAATCTTGATTGCCCAAACAAACTTTTTCACCAGCAACCGTAGCGCAGATTCCCAAGCCTGATTTATGACTAAAATCAGTTATTTCTAACAAAGATAATTCTTTTTGCAGGGCTGAAGATACGATCGCGCTGGCTAAAGGATGATTACTATTGCTTTCTACCGAAGCTGCTAATTGCAATAGGCGATCTGCGGTAACAGTAGAAATTGGGATACAATCAGTTACTTCTAAAGAGTCAACAGTTAAAGTACCCGTTTTATCAAAGACAATAGTATCTAACTTATGGACTTGTTCGAGAACATCTCCACCCTTAATTAAAATTCCTTTTTCTGCTCCCCTACTAGTACCAACTAAAATGGCAGTAGGAGTTGCTAAACCCAAAGCACAAGGGCAAGCAATAACAAGGACTGCGATCGCTAATTTTAAACTTAACAGAAGAGGGGAAGTACTCATAGTCATTCCCTCTGCCACCATAGATTGTATAGAGTGAGAAGTCGTAACTAATACTTCTGACCAAATTTTTGTCCCCAAAAAATACCAAAATAGAAAAGTTATAGTAGCAATACTCATTACCCCATAAGCAAAATAACCTGCTACCGTATCTACTAATTGCTGTACTGGGGCTTTCCGAGTTTGTGCTTCTTCTACCACACGGATAATTTGAGCTAAAGTTGTCTTATTACCTGTACGAGTTACCTGGAAATTAATTACGTCTGATTGATTAATTGTCCCTGCGTAAACTTGATCTCCTAATCTTTTTGTCACAGGAAGAGATTCCCCTGTCAACATAGACTCATTGATTGTTGTTTCCCCCGTTACTACCTCTCCATCCACAGGAATTTTTTCTCCTGGTAAGACTTTTAACCAATCTCCTCTTTTTACTTGTTCGACTGGTATTTCAATCCCAACGTTTTCAGCCACAGCAGTATTATGTTTTCTGGTTAAACGAGCTATCTGAGGCTGAAGAGAAACCAAAGCTTCTAAAGCGGATGCAGCTTTATTTCTCGCCCTTCCTTCCAAAGTACGTCCCAAAAAGATAAAACCTAGTAACATAACTGGTTCATCAAAAAAACATTCCCAACCCAGACGGGGAAAAAAGAGAGCAAAACTACTAGCCAGATAAGTACTAACTGTTCCCAAACCCACAAGGGTATTCATGTTAGGCATTCCACCCCTTAAACTGTGCCAACCATCAATCAATAAAGATCGCCCAGGAATTAGCAAAGCTAAAGTCGCCAACACAAAATGAAACCAGATATTACTCAATATAGGAATAGCAGGAAAACCCAGATGATGAAGATGCCCAAGGGAAGAGAAAACGAGTAAAATTGCTGCGGTAACTAACTGCCAAAGTTGTTGTCTTTGTTGCTGCTGACGTTTCAACTCTGCTTGAGTAGAACTTTCGGCAATAGAGCGATCGCTCTCTCTTAATTGAGAGGGAAATCCTGTCTTAGTTAGCTTTTCAGCAAAAATTTCTGGTTCTACATGGCCTACTTCATATTCTACTACTGCTACTTCCGTAATCAAATTAACACAAGCAGATACCACTCCAGGATTTTGCTGCAATTGCCTTTCTACCGCTTTAACACACCCTGCACACTTCATTCCTCCCACATCTAGGGCGATCGTTTTTAATTGAATTTGACTCAAATGACTATCTGGTTTAGCTATTGTCTTGACCATATCTGAAAAAAATCTATGAATTTATCAGCGTTTATCAGCTAAAGGCTATGGATTACTACTTGTGATTGTAATCCACGAGCTAAGTATAAATATCGTTTCTATATTTGAATTTTCTAGTTTAATGTAAAGCAACATGGGCGAGCGTTTAGATTTTCTCCAAAAAAGTGTTGACAAGCACAAAAAAAATAGATATATTAGGAAACGTTGCAATGAAGCAAATGGCGTTGCAAAACCCTAAGCCCCCATCGTCTAGTGGCCTAGGACACCTCCCTTTCACGGAGGCGACAGGGATTCGAATTCCCTTGGGGGTATGCAAAATCAGAGTAATATAAGAGCCTTTCTTACATTATAGAGAAAGGCTTTTTTCGATTTGCCTAATTTAAGTCAAAAACTTTTTATCCAAACACTTTACTTTTCACTAAAGATACAAGCAAATGCTGCGGTAAACAAAGCATTTTAGGGTAATCTAGGTTGTCATAACTCAAAAAATTAGTCCATATTTAAAAGTATCCTCTAACTTGCAAGGGTAGAGGTGGCGTGAGGAACAAAAAATGAATCAGCAAAGTAGAAAAAATTTTCCTCTTAACAATGACAAGCAACTCAAAGAAAAAAGTTCTAATTCGTTGGGAAGAGAAAGCCTGTTTAGATTAATTAACCACAGTAAATTTGGCTATTTTACTGCCATAATAATGCTCCTAACTTTATTTGTTAAGGTTATTAGCCCAGCAAAGTTAGCGTTAAGCAAATCATTAGACTACGATTTTGTGTCAAAGCAGACTAACGAAGTGCTTATTTTAGCTCAAGAATTTGAAGGGGAAGGCGAACCTGAAGGGGAAGGCGAACCTGAAGGGGAAGGCGAATCTGAAGGGGAAGCTGAATCTGAAGGGGAAGGCGAACCTGAAGGAGAAGGCGAACCTGAAGGAGAAGGCGAACCTGAAAGGGAAGGCGAACTTGAAGGAGAAGGCGAACCTGAAGGAGAAGGCGAACCTGAAGGAGAAGGTGAATCTGAAGGAGAAGGTGAATCTGAAGGAGAAGAATTATCTTTTGAAGAAGAAAAAGAAGCTTTAGAAGAAAACATTGATGAACATTATGAAGAATGGAAGTCTCGAAAAACCCGTGTTCAAATTTCTCATAGTTTTTCTGCAATTACAACAATAGTTTCGACAATTGTAATTACTCTTATCGGAACTGGATTATTCGTAATTCCTGCGGGAAGAATGGTTGTTTTAATTCTTGGATTAATTACAGTTTTAATTCAATTAAATTCTAATATTTTTTTACTAGGCAAAAGTCTGGCAGGATATAGAATTGTAGAAGAACAAGGTTTGATTATTAAAGAGAAGCTAGAGTCTGTAAAAACAGAAAAAGAATTAAATCAATTGAAAGATATATTTAGAGAATTAACTTTAGACGCTCTAAGTCTTGAATAAAAAAGCTAGTAGGGGCGATTCGTGAGGTAGTACGTTGTTAAAGCATTGCGGTCTTGTGAAACAGTTGCGGTGGGCGGGTTTCCCGACTTGAGCAAACTGTTGAACCCGAAGGGGGGGTTCCCCCCATGAGCAAATGCTGAAAGGTAAGGTAGCGCGTTGGGCGGGTTCCCCTCGGTGCGCATTCCCTTGCTAAGTCGGCTTGAGTCCTTTGAGGAAACCTCAAAGGCGTTCCGACTTCTTGCACCGACGCGGGGGTGGAAGGCTTTCAGGGGTATGATTTTAAGATTTGACGGTTGAGACGGGCGGAGGAAGCAGAGGAAGCAGAGGAAGCAGAGGGGAAAAGCCCATTCATTCGTTCTAACTAGAGTTAAGATTTTCAACTTTATTAAAAACATACACTTGAAAGCCTCCCCGCACACCGCTTGAAGTGACTACCGAACCCTCAGGTCGAATCGCCCCTATATTCAAGGTGGTGTCCTCATGTATCAAATTTTATTGCTTATTAAGAGACCAGTCGTAGTTAAGATAACCAACTTTATATTTATTTTCTTCGAGATATTGTCGATCTTCAGAATTCAAATAATTACTCAAGAAATTTAGTACAGCTCTCTCTTTTTTACTACCTGAAAATTTATCTTCTATGGCATAACTACTAATCCAATCCTTGCCATACCACTTAAAAATAGAAGAAAGATAAACTCTATTTTCTTGACGATCGAGCCTAAAACCATGACCGCTATTGATAAATTTATTTACCTGATCGTCTAATTGTCGATCTAATTTTTCTGCAAGATAGGGTTCATTACGTAGAGGCGGACAACTTATCGCTGCACAAACTAAAGCTGCATGAATTCTTGGTTCATCAAAATCTTTTCTAATTGTATCGTGTTCAATATTATCAAGAGTTTTTGAGCTACCAGCAATCGGAAATTTACGAGATTTCCAAACTCCTGGTATATCGCGAATGCTTTTTGTTAAAGGTTCTCGATCGATAATTGATTGTAGAGTGAGAGAATTATAAGCATTGATGAGAAAAGCTAATTGTTCTGCCTCGTCCCAAGACTGGTAAGTATTAGGATCTACTTGAGCTAGAGATGCATTAAAACGATCTAATAATGTTCTGTTTGTCTGTAGTTCTGAGTAATTAACTAAGCCTTTGTCGTCAACATATTGAGAAAGGACAAGAGCATAATCTTCATAACTAAATGGCTCAGTTTGAACGATCGCTTCTTGAGGATTTTGTTGATTGTTTTCGTTAGCTTGAGTAGACAAATCAACAGTTGAACAGCTTTCTAAAGCTATAGTAGCCAAAAATAAGGTTACATAGATAATAGTCTTATTCATCACTCATAAAATGTAATTTTACTGTTTTGGTACTTCCAATTCAAACTAACCAAAATGAATATTAGTTGAGAATAAGTTTAGAAAAGTAGTAATGATGCAAAATTAAAGTTGTTTTGTTCGTTAAGCCTTGCTCTATATTGATAAAATTAGATAGGTATGACTTAATTTTAGGAGTAGGCTCGGAGTGACAGTTAAACCAGATTGGCTAAGGGTAAAAGCACCTCAATGGCAACGGGTTGGTAGTGTTAAAGAAATTTTAAGAGATTTAGGGTTAAATACTGTTTGCGAAGAAGCCTCTTGTCCTAATATTGGGGAATGTTTTAATGTTGGGACAGCAACTTTTCTAATTATGGGTCCTGCTTGTACTCGTGCTTGTCCCTATTGCGATATTGATTTTGAAAAGAAACCCCAAGCCTTAGATCCCAGTGAACCTCTACGATTAGCTGAAGCTGTCCGCCGTTTGCAACTTAACCATGTAGTGATTACATCTGTTAACCGTGATGACTTACCCGATGGTGGAAGTAGCCAATTTATACGCTGCATTGAAGAAGTTCGCCAAGTTTCTCCTAACACTACAATTGAAATCTTGATACCAGATCTATGTGGTAATTGGTCAGCACTAGAGACAATTTTGCAAGCCAAACCAGAAGTTCTTAATCACAACACCGAAACGATACCTAGACTATATAGACGAGTGCGTCCTCAAGGAAATTACGCTCGATCGCTTTCATTACTTCATCGTACTAAAGAATTAGCTCCTTGGGTTTATACCAAATCAGGAATTATGGTAGGACTAGGAGAAACAGACTCAGAAGTTCGTACAGTAATGGAGGATTTACGCCAGGTAGATTGCGATATTTTAACTATTGGACAATATCTTCAACCTTCAGCAAAACACTTAGGTGTTCAGGAATTTGTTACTCCTCAACAATTTACAGCCTGGCAAAAATTTGGTGAATCTATTGGCTTTCTACAAGTTGTTTCAACACCTCTAACTCGTAGTTCTTATCACGCAGAACAAGTAAGAGAATTAATGAAACTTTATCCTCGTTCAAGCAAGAAAGAAATAACTAAGACTAGTAATTAACTAAATATTAAGAATTGCCACTATTTTTTTTGTATAGGGAACAATTAAGGCGCAAAAGTGTTCCTCACTCGCAGATACCTAGACAATTTCTCTAGGTTTAATGTCTTGAAGATAATACTTTTCTCCCATTCAAACTCAAGAAGCTAAGCCAAATTACCGAACCTTGAGAAAAAAACTTGCTAGTGATGTTGCTTTTTTGTCAAACTTGGGCAATCTAATGAGTGAGGAGTGATTCAATCCTGATTTTCACGCTGAGTCGTTATTAAGAAATCACTATGTTAGCCAGTTCCTTATACGTTGAGACAGAAGAAGATAATGTGTCCCATGCTCCAGCTTATGATTTGGAGTTACCAGAAAATAGCTATAGCTCTGCTAAATTAGCCGATGATTTAGTAGAAATAGAGCTTGACAGCATTGATATAGAAAGCAGTTCGAGAAGAGTAAATCGTCCTACTACCGACTTAGTAAGATTATACTTGCAAGAAATTGGTCGAGTTCCTTTGCTAGAAAGAGATGAAGAAGTTTCTGAAGCACAAAAAGTTCAACGCCACATCCAAATTTTAGAACAGCGTACAAAAGCTGCTGAAAAAGGAGATCCTCTAATTCAAGAATTTGTTGAATTAATAAATGTTCACGACCGTCTAGCATCTCAATTGAGCCATCGTCCATCTCTCAAACGATGGGCAAAAACTGTAGGTATCGAAATATCTGCTTTAAAAGAAGCTCTAGTTATTGGGAAACGTCGTTGGGCAGAAGTTGTTGACTGCAATGTCAAAGAATTAGAAAAAATTCAAAGGCAAGGTATTCGTGCTAAAGAACATATGATCAAGGCAAATCTTCGCCTAGTCGTATCGGTAGCGAAAAAATACCAAAATCGCGGGTTAGAATTACTCGATCTAATCCAAGAGGGAACTTTAGGTTTGGAAAGAGCAGTAGAAAAATTTGACCCAACTAAAGGATACCGTTTTAGTACTTATGCTTACTGGTGGATTCGCCAAGGTATAACTCGTGCGATCGCTACTCAAAGCAGAACCATTCGCCTTCCTGTTCATATTACCGAAAAACTGAACAAAATCAAAAAAGCCCAACGTAAGATTTCTCAAGAAAAAGGACGCACTCCTCGTATAGAAGATTTAGCGCAAGAATTAGATATGACTGCGTCTCAAATTAGAGAAGTATTACTCCGTGTACCTCGCTCTGTATCTCTGGAAATTAAAGTCGGGAAAGAAAAAGATACGGAATTAGGAGATTTACTGGAAACAGAAAGTGCTTCTCCTGAAGAAACCCTCATGAGAGAATCTTTACAAAAAGATTTACACTGTCTATTAGCAGAATTGACTACCCGTGAACGGGAAGTAATTCAGATGCGCTTTGGTTTCGGCGGAGAAAAACCCTATTCTTTAGCAGAAATAGGTCGTTGTCTGGAGCTATCTCGTGAAAGAGTAAGACAGATAGAAGCAAAAGCTTTACAGAAGTTAAGGCAACCAAGACGTAGAAATTTGGTGCGCGACTATCTAGAATCTTTGACTTGAGGTTGGAGTTGAAAGGAAGAAGGTTGGTTCTCTTCTTCCCTTTTTTTATTAATTAATAAAGATATTTTTAAAATCATCTTTCTTCTGGCAGGAGACTCCCGACTAGACCGCTTCGGGCGGTTAGCGGGAGAGGAATGCCAGCCTCTAACCATCGGGTTTACATTTAATATGATATAATGTGAGGCATGAGCCTACGTGCCTACAAATATCGCTTTTACCCAACTGACGAGCAAGAAAGTCTCTTGCGACGGACAATGGGGTGCGTGCGTTTGGTCTATAACAAAGCTTTGGCTACTAGAACAATCGCTTGGTATGAAAGACAAGAAAGGATTCAGTATAAAGAGACTTCTAGTCTTTTGACCAGTTGGAAGAAAGTTGAAGAGCTTGATTTTCTCAACGAGGTTAGCTGTGTACCTTTGCAGCAGTGCCTTAGACACCTGCAAAAAGCGTTTGCTAACTTCTGGGGGAAAAGAGCTAAATATCCTCGGTTTAAGAAAAAGCGCAATGGTGGTTCGGCGGAGTTTACTAAGTCGGCTTTTAAATACCGAGATGGTAAAATTTGGTTGGCTAAGTGCCAAGAACCACTGAATATAGTTTGGTCTAGATATCTCCCAACTGGTTGTAGCCCGTCTACTGTTACGGTCAAGCTCGAACCATCTGGACGATGGTTTGTCTCGTTGTTGATAGATGACTATACTATTGAAACACTGCCACCAATTAAAAAACAAGTTGGTATTGACGCTGGCGTAACCAGTCTGATTAGTACCAGCGATGGTGAGAAAATAGCCAATCCCAAGCATTTTAATCGGCTGTATCAAGAGCTTCGGAGAGCGCAAAAGGAACTGAGTCGGAAAACCAAAGGCTCTAGTAACCGACATAAAGCGAGACTCAAGGTAGCTAAAATCCACGCCAAAATCAAAGATGCTCGTACTGATTTTCTGCACAAGTTGACAACTGACTTGGTCAGAAACAATAGCCTGATAGCTATTGAAGACCTTTCTGTCAGGAACATGGTTAAAAACCATAAGCTTGCCCGAAGTATCAGCGATGCTGCTTGGGGTGAAATGCGAGCGCAACTGGAATATAAATGTGAATGGTACGGGCGACAATTGGTCAAGATTGACCGTTTTTTCCCTAGCAGTAAACGTTGTTACCATTGTGGGTTTGTAGTTGAAAAAATGCCTTTGGATATCCGTACTTGGGATTGTCCTAGCTGTGGAACTACAGGCATTGATAGAGACATCAATGCTGGAAAAAATATTTTGGCTGCGGGACTCGCAGTTTCTGTCTGTGGAGCGGACATAAGACCTGATAGACATAGTTCTAAAGGGCAGTTGCGAAAAACTTCCAAAGGAAGAAAGAAACAGAAACCTAAATCGTGAGGTTTAGGAATCCCCCGTTATACCGCCCAAGCGGTTAACGGCGGGAGGATGTCAATTAATTAAGATACATCTTATCGCCAATTATGGTTATTTCTAATGGTTAACCCAGCTAAACCTACTTTGTCTATTGTAGTTCCTACCAGAGAAGGATTTTCCAATCATTGGTTACAGGAATTATTAAAAGTTAAGGGAGAAGTTGAATTTATTTTAGTTCATCCTCCAGGTATGGCAAAATCTACTGTTAGTGATTCCCGTTTACAACAAATTAATAGTGCTTTTCGTGGTGAAATAATTCAGAGACTTACTGGACTTTTAAATACATCAGGCAAATATGTTTTAACAGTTAATTGTGATGAATATTTGATTCCTAATATATTAGAAATAGCTGTAGATTATTTTAATGAGTTTCCTGAGAGTTGGGTTTTAAGACTAAGTAAAAAAACCTTGAAGTTTGGAGATAAAGTAAGTTTAGAAAATAGTTGGAAAAATATTTCTAAAATCGAAAACCTAAAAATATGTAATTCAAACATTAGTTACGATTCAGGTATTTGCTTAGTAGAGATCCCCATTGCTCCTCTAGATAATAAACTTGATTTTCTCTGTTTTTTACGCAGAAGAAAAGATCATCATGGGGTTCATACAGAAAACTTTGATAAGAAAGTTTGGAAAAATGAGATGCTCCAAGAAACTCTCAAAGATTTGAGCGATGTTATGGTTATTGGTGGACCATTTAAGTATGTTCCTTTTTGGTGCCTCGATCGCTTGCTCGGATTATTTATTCAAGCTAAGTTTTTTGAAAAAGGAAAAATTATTGGTCATTTACTACCATTACCTGAGCAAATACGTGTTGAAGAAAATCCTCCTAACTATACAAAAACCCAAAGATTCTATCTCATAGCTGAAATTCTCTTACTTAAAAAGTTTCCTCAATATGGTTATTTATGGAATTTAATTATCGATCAAATTAGAGGAACTGCTTTCAGAGGAGTTAGTTTTGTTTTACATCGTTCTGAATAAAAGTTAATAGCTTTTACCTATAGCCTTGCTTAAAATGGGGGAGATACAATTTAATCAACAATTAGCAACCTCGCGCTTTCCCTTGGCGAGGAAGCGGAGGAAGCCCCTAAAGGGTTCAGCAGTTCCTTCAAGCGGTGCGACCCTGGTGATTTTTAATCACCTAAGGAACGCGCACCGAGGGCGAATGCTATATCATATTAAGAAATACCAATCTTATTGGGTAATTTCTCAAAAATTATATGAGTCCAAGGAAGCGTATTTCTTCAGCAAGTCCATACGAGTCAAAATTTGGCTTTTGTAGAGCTATCAAGGTTGGCAATACAATACACATTGCTGGTACAGCACCAATCGGCAAAGATGGACAAACTGTTGGTCTAGGAGATCCAGAAGCTCAAGCTCGAAGATGCTTTGATATTATTGGCGAGTCTCTTAATAAACTTGGTGCATCTTATCAAGATGTTGTGCGGACGAGGATGTTCTTAACCAAGATTAGTGATTGGGAGATAATTGGCGCAGTCCATGGAGAGTATTTTCGCGAGATTCGTCCTGTCAGTACTATGGTTGAGGTTTCGCAACTAATTGATTCTGACTGGTTAGTTGAGATAGAGGCAGAAGCGATCGTAGATTAACCGGGGAACACCGGTCACCGCAGAGGTCGGACCCCGCGTCGACGACAGGCGCAAGGGAACGCCGACCTTCGCACCGTCGTTTCACGGCGGTGTAACGTTGACCTTCTTGCTAACATTTGAAGTAATAGCCCATAGGTTAAGAACTTACAAAATCTGAACAGATTCAATTTCTAATACTGGTCCGATCATTGCTATAGTCATGACATCTTCACTTATTTTTCCTTCTATTTGAACTTTGGCTATAGCTCTCTGCAATTCTTGGGGAGGGTCTTTCAATTCATAAGTTGTACCATCCTCAGCTACTAATGCCCAAGTACCAAAGCCAAACCCTTTTTTTTCGATTTTTCCTGTTACTTTCATAGTGATTATTCTAGGTAATTTTTGCTGGCTATCAAAAAAGATAACAGTTACCAAGTCTTCTCTGGCACTGATAACTGTTAACTGATAACTGTTAACTGATTAAGCTTTTTGCTTTTCGCCTTTACTAGCTAGATAAGCCAATCCAAAACAGAGTATGGCGTTGATTGCCAGAAAAGAACGAGCCACTAGCTCCGAGCCTAAACCTGTTACCG
>JBFRWE010000281.1:0-8825 GCA_051439345.1 Xenococcaceae cyanobacterium | reverse complement strand
GTGATGCTGGTACTCTCAAGATCACGGCAAATTCTTTAAACTTAGATAACCAAGCACAAATCTCTGCTACAACCAACTCTGGGGATGGTGGTAATATAATTTTGGAACTAGACGATAATCTAGTTATGAGTAGTGATAGTGAAATTTCTGCTGAAGCATTGGGAAATGCTAATGGTGGCAATATTGATATAGATGCTCAGTTTATCATTGCTTCTCCTAGTCAAAATGGTGGCAACGATATTATTGCCAGTGCAGAGGAAGGGAGAGGTGGAGATATTAACATAACCGCAGAAGCACTTTTTGGCATAGAAGCAAGAGAATTAAGTGATTTAACCAACGATATCAATGCTAGTTCTGAGTTGAATCAAGATGGCGATATAAATATTAGTATTTTAGATGTTGATTTGACCCAAGGAGTGACAGAATTACCCCAAAATCTAATTGAGCCAGAAACAATTGTTACTCAAGGCTGTTCTTATGGAGGCGGAAATGCGGGGAGTAGTTTTGCTATTCAAGGCAGAGGTGGTGTATCTCCAGAATTGACTGCACCTCTAACTAGTGACTCTATTACTATCGAAGGAGAAAACTTAACCGTAGAGACAGAACAAAGTAAAGAAAGAAAAATTGTTACTTTGATAGAATCAGAACGACCCTTAGTTATGGATGAGATTGTGCCAGCGAGAGGGGCAATTATCCTAGAAAATGGAGACGTAATTTTGACAGCATATCCTACACCTAATTCTACTCCTCGTACTCCTACAGATTCAGCTAATTGTCGAATTTCTCAAAGTAGTGAGTAGGATTTGACAAAATTTTGTCAAGAAGGGATATTGGTGAGTTAAGGTGGTGCAACCTAAGATAGTGATTCATCCTCAACATCCATGTCCCTTACTTTCGATCCTACTGCTGCCCAAAAACGTATTGCTCAATTTTGGTCTCTCTCTGCTAGTTTTGGTATGGAACGCAATGCCTACCATAACTATCTCAACGAAATTGTTAGTGATCGCTATGTTCTCATCAAAGGTTTACAAATCCTCCGAGATGAACTTCAATTTGGCGAGAACCCCGCGCAGCTTGTGGCGCGAGCTGGTGCGCTGAATCATTATCAAACTCACAACCTAATTCATCGCCGTATTCGAGGGGATTTGGGAGAACGAAATTTTCAATATCTTGCTAATCAACAAATTTTGACAGAAGAAATCTCTTATAAAGTTCAGTCTTCAGATACATAGTTGTACTTCTTGTCCTTTATAGGAGACTATTCGCTAAAAAAATCATAAACCACAAGGAATATGATTTCGCTTATAATAGCTTTTCTGAAATTAATTGAAAGTTAAGAGCGATCGCTCTATCGGTCAGAATGCTTATTATTTAAAAAGATAAGATTAATGGTCAAATCATCAAATGACTGATTTATCAGATAAAGAAGCTGTTTTAGCTGCCAATCAAGTGTTTTACAATTCCTTCTCCCATAGGGACATCAAGCGTATGAGACTTTTGTGGTGGCAAGGTTCAACTAGTTTGTGTATCCATCCTGGTAGTAGAGTGTTGACAGGATGGGAGTCGATACAGTCGTCTTGGGAATCTATCTTTAAAAATACTGATTTGATGGAGATAGATATAGAAGTTGTTAAGGTAGAAATTGATCGAGCTTTTGCCTATGTAGTTGTTGAAGAAACGGTTTTACAGTCTAGTCGAGGCAGGAAACTGAAAGCACAATCGATCGCTACTAATATTTTCCAGAAGATGGCACAAAAATGGTACTTAATTCACCATCATGGCAGTCCCATTATGCGTTAATTAGAAAGATTTACAATGGCTCACAAGTTTCTTTTAGTTGAGTTTTGCATAGTATGGGGTAAATATATCTGGATTTACTGTGTGTTCAAAGTTCATGCAAAAATTGACACAGTAACTAGCTTACAGCTATTGACCGGGGAACACCGGTCACCGTTACACCGTCGTGAAACGGCGGTGTAACGGTGACTCAACAAGCTAATTGCTGCAAACAGTAGCTATAAAAGCTCTCTTTATCTACTGTTGTCATAACTTTTATCTTTTTCCCCCCAGGCTTAATCACAGTTTTTCCCTGACTAATTCCTGTAGTAATAATATCGGTTTCTTGTTCTTCTAGAGAATAATATTGAGGGCATCCAAGATAGGCAGTAGCGAGAATATCCCAACAATAATAATTTTGAGGAATAGCCAAAGCGTAACACATACCTGCTAAATCTGAGAGAGGATAACGACGTTGTTTAGCTAGTTGACCAATAAATTCTGGTGTAACAGGAACAGTATTGGTAATATCTAAAGGACAAAGAATAATCGGAATATCTGTTTCCCAAATCTGTTTTGCAGCTAGAGGGTCCCAAAATACATTCCATTCTGCTGTCCCATCATGTTCAAGAGCAAATTCTTTCTCTACGTTACCAGATACTTTTAATGCTCCTCCCATCCAGATAATTTCTTTAATTTTGGTAACTATATTCTCCTCAAGAGCGATCGCCTTGGCTACTGTGGTCAAAGGACCTGTTACCATTATTGTTACTGGTTCTGGCGATGTTGGCAGAGCTTGCACCATAAACTGTTGTCCTGATTCTGCTACTAAAGGAGTAGCGATCGCATCCTGTTCATTGAGAATAGGAAAATTATCTACAATCACACAGTCGCGACGAAAAGAAGGCGGAAAGGGGTTTAAACCACGCACAGTACTTTGAGCAACGGAAATATTACTTCGTCCCATCAAGTCAAGAATTTTGCGAGTAACGCTGACGGCAGCATTCCCATAACAGTTAGCAGGAGTAACTACTACACCAATAGATTCGACTTCTGCCATAGTCATTAACAGCATCATGGCTAAAAAGTCATCTAGTCCCCCATCATGATCCATTAATACTAGTTTTTTGGACATAGTTATTTATTAAAGTTAGTTTAGTGGTATTTCGCTTTCAGCATTGTTTACTCATGGAATGGTAAGCTAGCAATTGCGCTCAAAAATGCCCCCGTTGAAAGTATAGATATCATGACAGAAAATAAAGAAATTCCTTTACTTTTAAAAGCTGCTCGTGGAGAAGTTGTAGACCGTCCTCCTGTGTGGATGATGCGTCAAGCGGGTAGATATATGAAAGTGTATCGCGATTTAAGACAAAAATATCCTGGATTTAGAGAACGTTCAGAAAATCCTGACATTGCTATTGAAATTTCTCTGCAACCTTGGCGAGCATTTCAACCCGATGGAGTGATTATGTTCTCAGATATTTTAACTCCTTTGCCTGGTATTGGTATTGATTTTGATATTGTTGAAAGTAAAGGACCTCTGTTTGAAACTCCTATTCGTACTCAGGAACAAATTGGTAATCTTCATCCTTTAAATCCAGAAAAATCTTTACCTTTTATCAAAACTATTTTAAATACTTTGCGTGCTGAAGTAGGTAATCAGTCTACCGTCTTAGGTTTTGTCGGCGCGCCTTGGACTCTAGCAGCTTATGCTATTGAAGGAAAAAGTTCTAAAAATTACTCTATTATTAAGGGAATGGCTTTTTCCGAGCCAGCAATGCTGCATCAATTACTGAGTAAGCTAGCTGATGCGATCGCTGCTTATGTTCGCTATCAAATTGACTGTGGCGCACAAGTAGTACAGTTGTTTGATTCTTGGGCTGGACAATTAAGTCCTCAAGACTACGAAACTTTTGCTTTACCCTATCAACAACAAGTAGTCCGTCAAGTAAAAGAAACTCATCCTGATACTCCTCTAATTCTTTATATTAGTGGTAGTGCTGGTGTGTTAGAAAGAATGGGACAATCTGGTGTAGATATTGTCAGTGTAGACTGGACTGTAGATATGGCAGAAGCTAGAGCTAGACTAGGAAAAGATATGAAAGTACAGGGCAATATCGATCCTGGGGTTTTGTTTGGTACTCAAGAGTTTATTCGCGATCGCATTGTAGATACTGTTCGCAAAGCAGGAAATAGTGGTCATATTCTCAACTTAGGACATGGGGTACTTGTTGGTACTCCAGAAGATAATGTACGCTGTTTCTTTGAAACCTCTAAACAAGTAAATCAATTACTCTAATCTAATGGGCGTAAGCCTTACGCCCCTAATAGCTACTTAATTTAAAATGAAGCGCATTTTTATGACTGGTGCTAGTGGCTGTATTGGTCACTATATTGCTGAAAATTTAATTCAAAACACAGAGCATGAGTTATTTTTACTAGTTAGAAATCCAGATAAATTAAAATTTGATTATCAATGCCGTCCTGGAATTAAGATTATCCAGGGAGATTTACGTAATATCGAAGACTTCAGCGATCTACTGCAGCAAGATATTAATGTGGCTATTCTGGTTGCAACCGCCTGGGGAGGAGCAGCAGAAGCTTATGAAATTAATGTCGTGAAAACCCTGGCTTTGCTAAATCTGTTAAATCCCGATATTTGTGAGCAAGTCCTTTATTTTTCTACTGCCAGTATTCTCGATCGCCATAACGAATTATTACCAGAAGCAGGGCGTTTAGGTATAGATTATATTAAAACTAAATATCAGTGTTTTTCCAAACTATCTACTTTACCTATAAGCGATCGCATTACTACTCTATTTCCCACTCTAGTTTTTGGTGGAGATGAACATAAACCTGTTTCTCATCTTTCTTCTGGTATATCAGAAGTTACTCAATGGATTGGTTTAATTCGCTGGTTAAAAGTAGATGGCAGTTTTCATTTTACCCATGCCTACGATATTGCTCAAGTAGTAGGCTATCTGGTCGATCATCCACCTTCACCACGCAGAGACGAACAAACAGGAAAAGTAGGTAATCAGTTTGTTTTGGGTTCACCTGCTATGACTGTTGACGAAGCTATCCAAGAAGTTGCTGCTTATTTCAATCAAAAAATTTATTTCCGTATTCCTTTATCAATTTGGTTAGCGAATATTCTCATTAAAGTATTTCGTATTCAAATGGATTCTTGGAGTCGCTTTTCTCTAAATTACCGTCACTTTGTCTATCAAAATTGCGTTAATCCTGCTAGTTTTGGTTTGAGAAATTATTGCTCTACATTGTCAGATATTCTCAAAGCGTCTGGTATTGAATAAAAATAAGTTACCTAGAGGTTGTTGGTAAGACCATTTGTCTATCTTTGAGCATTGTTAGGGTTCGCTTTGAACTGCTGGAGGCTGAACGGTATTTTTAGGAACTAGATATAAACTCCAGAGATTTCTTAAAGAAGAAAGGGCAAGTAATAAAAAAACGACCGCGCAAGCTCGATAAGTTAAACGCGCCCAGCGTACACCAGCTTTGCCAAATACTTGAGAAACAAGTCCAGCACAGAGAAATGACCAGAGAAAAGAAGACATCATAAAGCCAGCAAAAAAAATTAGGTAGTGGTTAGTTGTAGGATCGCTGACACCTATAGCACCCATTGCACTGCCTAAAGCTGCCCAGTAAGCTATGTTTTGAGGGTTGGTGATAGATAGCAGTACACCAGAGCGTAGAGCTTTTTGGTGATGAACAATAATCGTGTCAGAATGAGCATTAAACTCTTTATTTGCTTCTTGCCAAGCATCCCATGCCAACCATAAAAGATAAAGTACACCTGAAATACCAACTGGAAATCGTAAATAGTCTAGCTGAAGAAGAAAGCCAACACCTGCTAAACCAAGTACAGCCCAAAGTGCATCTCCTACAAGCGAACCAATTTGAACAGCTAATGCAGGTTTGAATCCCCCTTTGATACCTTGACGAATAGTTTCTGCAAAAACTGCTCCAGGTGCAGCATTAAAGATAAACCCCAAGAAGAATGCGGAGAAAAAGAGCATGAAAATTAAATCTCCATCAAGCAAGAGAACAATACACGAAAGTATTCTTTAAAAGAACTAGTAAAACACTCGAAAAATTTGACAACGATCGCAATTGTTAATTTAATAGCTGATATTGATGATTATAAGCCTGTCAAAAATCAAAATTAGTAGCCAGCGCAACTTTTGCCCATTAAGTCTAATATTAATTATTAGTCAAGGAGAGAAAAGATGATAAGTATTAAGCAATTTTGGGCTATTGTAGTCCTAGTAGTGCTTTTATTTACATTTCCTAATCAATCTACCTCAGCAGCAGAAACAAATAATCCCGCTAAACTTTTTGAAATCAATTGTGCAGGATGTCATCCTCATGGTGGAAATATTATCCGACGAGGGAAAAATTTATCTTTAAGAGCTTTACACAGAAATAAACTAGATTCCCTTGAAGCGATCGCAACTTTAGTAACTAATGGTAAAAATAATATGTCAGCCTATCAAGATCGCCTGACAGAAAAAGAGATCGAAGATGTATCAGCTTATGTGCTAGAACAAGCTGAAAAAGGATGGAAATCACAATAAAAAGTATTGTTTTTAGATTTAAAAATAATAAAAAAACCATAAATTATTATCAATTTGCGTATTTTTCACTAGGTCAATAAAGCTACATCAATAATTACATCTAGCTTTTTATGAAGATAGTCAAAGGCTAGATGTAACAATTTCGGTAGAATTGCGGTTATTATAATTACGTCTCTTGATTTATCATAATGGTTATTAAAATCAAGATAATATGGTATTGACAATAAATATAGCCATACTAAATATTCCGTAAAAATTAATGATCGAGCAAGAATAGATAAATAAAAACGAGAGATAAAAAAGTGTTTTTAACTAAAAGAAAATTCAGATACTTAATTATTTAATATATATTGAATTTATTATTTAATTCCTAAACTAATTTCCTGCAAGCCAACAACTTCAACTGTAAGTTAAGTTACCAAGCAGAATTAACAGAATCTTTATATTGTATGAATTTATCAAAAAATAGCCAACAACAGTTGCATTTAGAATTGTCTGAGGCTTTTACTCTAAAATTTTCAAGAGAATTAGAGATATTTTTAAATCTTTCTTCAGAATTATTTTGTGTGATTGGGGTAGACGGATATCTAAAACAGTTTAATACGTCTTTTCTGCAAATTCTTGGTTACTCAACAAAAGAATTATTAACCAAGCCTTTCCTAAGCTTTATTCATGAAGAAGATCAGAAGAAAACTAGCGAAAAAATTGAACAACTAGATCAGATTACTTCTGTCATTAATTGGGAGAATCGCTATCTATGTCAAGATGGTTCCTATAAATGGTTAGAATGGAAAGCCAAATTAGACACTAGCAAAGGATTAATTTATGCTTGCGCTCGTGATATTACTCAATCAAGACAATTAGAACATCAGCTTTTTTTACAAACTAAGCACGATGCCTTAACAGGATTATATAATCGCAAAGAATTTGAAGCACAAGTAACTGAAGCAATTTTAAGCAGTAAAGAAAATGGTTCACAACACGCTTTATGTTATTTAGATCTAGACCAATTTAAAGTAGTTAACGATACTTGTGGTCATGTGGGTGGAGATAATTTATTACGTCAATTAACTATATTAAAGCAAAAGTTAATTCGTTCTTCTGATGTTTTAGCTCGTCTGGGGGGAGACGAATTCGGGATACTACTGAAACAATGTTCTCTCGATCGAGCAGAGAATATTGCGAATACAATTAGAACTTTAATCCAGGAATTTCGCTTTTCCTGGGAAGATAAAGTTTTTACTCTTAGTGCTAGCATTGGTTTAGTTTCTATAGATCAAAATAGTCAGGATTTTAGTAGCGTATTAAGTGCAGCAGATGCTGCTTGCTACGCTGCCAAAGAAAAAGGGCGCAATCGAGTTTTTGTCTATCGTCACGACGATCGCGAATTAACTAGACAAAGAAAAGAAAGACAATGGGTTGCTCGCATAAATAGTGCTTTAGAAGAGAATCGTTTTTGTCTCTATTGTCAAAAAATTATTTCTTTACAAGAGAATGATAGTAGAGAGCATTACGAAATTTTGTTGCGTCTTTTAGATGAAGACGGACAATTAGTTCCTCCCATGGCGTTTATTCCTGCTGCGGAGAACTACGATCTTATGCCAGCGATCGATCGTTGGGTAATTGCTACTTTTTTTGCTGCCTATAGCAATTATTGTCACAATAAACATCAAACTACTAACAACTTAAAATCAGCGAATTTTCCTGAGAAGAAGATTTATACGATCAATCTTTCAGGAGCTAGTATTAATAGCGATTACTTTTTTGATTTTTTAAAAGAGCAATTTACTCTTTATCCTATTTCTCCTAGTACTATGTGTTTTGAAATCACCGAAACTAGTGCTATTGCTAATTTAGCTAAAGCTGCCGAGTTTATCAATGAATTAAAACAATTAGGCTGTCTTTTTGCTCTTGATGACTTTGGTAGTGGGATGAGTTCTTTAGCTTATCTGAAAAATTTACCTGTAGATTTTTTGAAGATAGACGGTAGTTTTGTTAAAAATATTCTTGATGATCCAGTCGACCATGCTACAGTAGACTGCTTTAATCGAATCGGTCATGTGATGAATATGCAAACTATTGCCGAATTTGTCGAAAATGAACCAATCATACAAAAACTGCGTAAACTAGGTGTAGATTATGCCCAGGGTTACGGGATTGATAAGCCAAAACCTCTCTCTTTTAAAGTAGATTAAATTTGAGCGATGAGAACAACTACTTTCTTTTAAAGTAAACTAGCCGAGCGGTCATCTAAAAATAAAGTAGCTTGTTTTTGCTTTCTTAAAATAGAAGCGGGACAATCAGTATTGATAGAGCCTTGCAACATATTACTGACTACTTCTGCTTTGTGTTTTCCTGATGCTAAACAAAAAATCTGTTTGGCCGAACAAATTGCGGGAATAGTGAGAGTATAGGCGTACTGGGGTACATTGGCTAAATTAGCAAAAGAATCAC
>JBFRWE010000280.1:0-4058 GCA_051439345.1 Xenococcaceae cyanobacterium | reverse complement strand
CAGACTCTGGCCAAGCCTTTTAACTGGAAGTTCAAACCTTGTCGTTGGCTTTATGGCAATCACCTTGAACAGTCTACTTAAAGCCTCCTTGAGAGTGGGGAGAAACTTCTGCCGCCTAGTACTAGAGACTTCGGTGATGGTAGGTGTTAGGTGTTAGGGGTTAGGGAGGATAGTAGTTTTGAGCTTTTTACTTGCTTTCAATTAGTTTTTGATCTCTCCGATTACTTTTGAGAAATGGTATAAGTTTTGAACGGTTGGGAAAGACAAGGTAGACACGGTAGAATAAGCCTGTTGCCTGCTCCCTGTTCCCTATTCCCTTACTAAACCAGGAAACTTTTTCAGAAAATCCTCAATAATTAAATTAAGGTACATTCCAAATGCGTTGATGATAATCTTCTGGTTGGGCGTAGGGATCGCTATGACTATGATGATGATGTTCGTGATGATGGTGATGATTATGCCCATCTTGTCCATCTGTCGCAGCTAGTCGAAACTTGCACATTTCGCAGTTCATTTCTACTTTACCTAACTGGGCTTCAATTTCTCGTTCTCTAATTACTTGTAGAAGTTGGGGGGCAATACCCATTTCAGGTAAGCAGTTAAAATTGATATCTGGATATTGTTCTTCTTGTTGGGCGGTAATATTAAAGATTTTTTCCATTAATGTACCCGTAAACAAGAAATAGGGCAGGACAATAATACGTTTTGGTTGATACAGATAAGCGCGACGAAAACCTTCTTCTAAACGAGGATGACTAATACCAATAAAACAAGTTTCTACTGTCTTGTAGCCACTACCTTCCCACATAATCCTAGCCAGTTTGCACACATCTCCATTGGCATCAGGATCGCTTGAACCTCTACCCACAAATAACAGTACAGTATCATGCCGAGAGATATTATGAGGATTATGTTCTACTTTATCTAGTTCTGCCAGTCGATCGCGCCACAGTTCGATAATCTTAGGGGTAATACCAAAATGACGACCATAATTAAAGCTTAACTGAGGATAAGGCGATCGCGATCGATCTAATTCGTTGGTAACGTCAAATTTATTATGTCTGGCTGCAAAAAGTAAAATGGGCAGGGCAGTAATTTCCTTGTATCCTTTGTTTACACATAATTCTACGCCTTGCTGAATTGTTGGTTGAGTTAATTCTAAAAAACAAGGAATAACAGGACGAGATGTATCTAATTGTTGGTAGGTTTCGACAAAGTCCAGAAAAGTTTGTCTACCTCTTTCATTTCTTGTACCATGTCCGATCGCCAGTAAAGGTCTTTGATATGGTAAGGGTGGTAATTGAAGTGAGTTGAGAATCGATTTAGGAAAGAAATTAGCAATAACCATCTGTACCTCGCAGATATGTTAATTAGGTTGACTTTTCATCGGTGGGCATCCTGACTAAGAGATTCATGACTAAGTCATCTCATCACAGTTGCGGGACAGTGTTGGATTTACACCAAACTTTCCCCATTACTTTTAATGGCTTTTCCCCATTAAAGCCGACAGTTTCCATAGTAAACCCAATTTTATCTAGAAAAATCAGGAATTTAGCTTAAATTTAAACTTAATTTGCCTCTCAAAAAGTATTTGAATCGCGATTTATTGATGACAAATAAAAAGTATTGATATTTTTGTTTGTCAATATTTGACTATTATTTGCACAGAATTATTAATGTTATATGTCGATCTTCTAAGTATAATCTAATGATTGAATTATAGGATTTTATAGCCTATAGATTCACTATTTATGGCGGTTATTATACTCACGAGGTACAGATCAATCAACAATAAATCATCAAAAATGAACGAAAAATAGAGTGTTGACTGTACCTTACAACTAGGCGAAACGCTATAGGTTATTGCTTTGTTCGAGATCGAAAAATACAAAATGTTACCGAGAAATAAACAAAAAAGACAATCCGATCGATTAATTTGGTTGAAAGCAGGATTTATTTTGGCTGGAGTAGCTACAACTTTAGGATGGATTTTGCAGTTATCTCAATCTAATTTTTTGATTAAATCTATAACTAGTGAAAAATGTCAAACAGATCGGTCCTTTGTGTTGATTCCTAAAGGAGAATTTATCGCTGGTAGCGATCGCACTGAAAGAGATTATGGTTATCAAATTTCAGCTTTAGCTATAGCTACAGAATCTCAATCCGTTGCTGATGCCGAAGCAAAATTACGCCAGGTTGGTTGGTTTGAGGGAGAATCTATCAAGCAAACCCAATCTCTTCCTAGTTTCTGTATTAGTCGTAATTTAGTTACCAACGAAGAATATCAAGCTTTTGTAGATGCAACTAATTACAATCCTCCTGGTATTTCCGAAATAGAGTATCAGAAACAGGGGTTTTTGGTTCATCCTTATTCAGCAGTCAAATCTTTCCTCTGGGTTGACGGGAAATATCCAGAGGGAAAGGGGCAACATCCTGTAGTGTTGGTATCTTATCAAGACGCTGTTGCTTATGCTGATTGGAAAGGAGAACAAGCAGGAGAAACCTATCGCTTACCCACTGCCACAGAATGGGAAAAAGCATCCAGAGGAACAGATGGGCGTTATTTTCCTTGGGGGAATGAGTGGAACTCAGAAGGGACTAACTGGGCAGGAAGTAAACTAGAATACACTAGTGCGATCGCCCAATTTCCCCTTAGTCGTAGTGCCTATGGTGTAGAAGATATGGCAGGAAACGTTTTTGAGTTTACTTCTACTTTAATATCAAGAAATACTGATACAGTTAGCATCATGAAAGGTTGTTCTTGGGACGATTTCCCTGGATTTTGCCGTAGTGCTTATCAACATACACGCCCTATTCAATCTAGACATATCCTTTTTGGCTTTCGTTTAGTTAAGGATTGAACCTCCCATCGGGAGAGCCGAGGGATTCCCTTATAGCTGGTTTGTATATTTTCTTTATTATTATTTTAGAGAAATAAGCCAACAAAGTAGTTTGAGACACGACTTGGCAATTTGACAAAGAAAAGAGAGCAAAAAGAGAGTAAGACTAAATCGGATTTAAGCTTGGACTCACCTAAGTTGCCTATTCCCTCTTGCCTATTGCCTTGACCAAAATTGAAGAATGCAGTTTAAATGCGTCTAAGCTTAGTCTTAGTGATTTCATTTGTCTACAGCATTATTCTTACAAAACAGAAAAAAGTTACGTTAATTGGATCGGCTGCTAAATCCCTACTTTGGCTTCAGTTTTCTGAGATTTTGCTTGTTTTCCCAGAGTAGATAAACGACCATATTTATAATAGGCAGCACAAGCCCCTTCAGAAGATACCATACAAGTACCAATCGGATTTTCAGGAGTACAAGCAGTACCAAATACTTTACATTGCCAGGGTTTTAATACCCCTTTGAGTATTTCTCCACACTGACAAGCAGCAGCGTCAGCGACTTGACGGTTAGGGAGATTAAATTTGGCTTCAGCATCAAAATTAGCGTAATTTTCGGTTATTTTAAGTCCAGATTGGCTAATATTGCCCAAACCACGCCATTCAAACTCCTCTCTGACGGCAAATACCTTATTAATAGCATCTAACGCTACTTGGTTTCCTTCAGCTTCCACGAGACGAGTATATTGATTTTCTACTTCACAGCGTCCGTCTGCTAACTGCTGCAATACCATCACGATCGATTGCAGAATATCTAGAGGTTCAAATCCAGATACCACTAAAGGCTTATGATACTTTTCGGCAATAATTTCATAGGGTTTAGTCCCAATAATTGTACTAACATGACCAGGGCCAACAAAACCATCGAGTTGTAAATCAGGATTATTTAATAAAGCTTCTAAGGCAGGAACAACGAGGACATGATTGGCAAAGATACTAAAATTTTTAATTCCTTCTGCTGCTGCTTGTAAAATAGTTAAAGCAGTACTAGGGGCAGTAGTTTCAAAGCCAATCCCAAAAAAAACTACTTCTTTGTCTGGATTTTTCTTGGCAATGGGTAAAGCATCTAGAGGAGAATAAACCATCCGTATATCTGCACCTTCTGCTTTAGCTTGCAACAGACTTTTTTTCGAGCCAGGTACGCGCATGGCATCCCCAA
>JBFRWE010000279.1:0-2522 GCA_051439345.1 Xenococcaceae cyanobacterium | reverse complement strand
CTGTTTGTCGGTCGAGTCGTTGTTATCCTTCTCGGAAGTGGCAGCCAATTTTTGAGGCTTTACAAACTGCGGTAAAAACATCAGAATTAGATGTAGATGTGATTACTTCTGGCTGTTTGGAAGTTTGCAAAATGGGTCCGGTGGTCTTTTATTCGGGAGACAGAACTTGGTACACTCGCGTTACTCCTGATGTAGCTGAAAGTATTGTTAAAGAGCATTTATTAGGAGGGGTGAAGTTATCTAAAAATTTATATCCTAATACCGTTTCACGGAATTGAGAATTCAGAATTTAGAATTCAGAATGCCAGATTTGATAGGCTAAAAATTTTGACAAAACAACAGTTTTCGCAGTATTATAAGAAACCGGGTTTGTGGGAGGTCAATGTTAGTATTGTAGAGCATTTGAGACAAACCAGGTTTCTCCGCTTTTTTATACCGATACTACCGGATTTGATATCTCATTTATGGCAAACTGATTGTTGAAAAATGGTAGGAATCAAGATTTATGAATAATAAAATTACAATTGATTCGCAGAACAATTATAATGTTTGGAGTCATGCTGAAAAAGCAATGTCTCATTCTCGTCTGTGGCAATTTTTGTTAATTACTATTGGCAGTGGTAGTAGTATTATTTATCCTCACGTTCCCTTAGTAGGTTTTGCTGCTATTAGTGGGGTTACACTTAACAGGAAACAGGCGATAATTTCCTCAATAATAATTTGGTTAGTTAATCAATTTTATGGTTTTACTCTCCGTCAATATCCTCAGACTTTAGAATCTTTTACTTGGGGATTGGTGATGGGTTTAGGAACATTATTAGTAACAATTTTAGCTACTCTTAAGCCTAAATTTATTAAGCAGAAAATCTGGAGGTATTATTTATGGTTGAGTGCTAGTTTAGTCATAGGATATGTCTTGTTTGAAGGAATAATATTGTTGACTGCTACGTTAATGGTGGGAGACGGACATGGTTTAACAGTAGCTATTTTGGGGAGGATTTTTGTTAAGAACATAGTCTGGGCGATCGCTCTAACTTTTATCCACAGTTTGTTGATTTGGAATGGGATTAAATTCTCTAAAAGAGCGGAACGGAGTTCTATCGCTCCTACTTAAGACAACTTGACAAACAGCCTCTTAAATAAATGTTTTGAGATTCGTTAGTTGAAAAATAAGTCGATTTTTCACCCTCACTTATCTCCTTTAAATCTTTATCCAACAATAGACATCTCCAAAAATAAAAAATGAAATCAATTCAAGATATGAAATTGACAATTTCATTCCCTATTCCCTATTCCCTATTCCCTATTCCCTGACTTCTGCAAGAAGTCTAATAGTTTTGTCAGCTTGGATAATATTTGCTTTTATCCTTAAATCAGTATAGGATACCACAAACAATTAATAGGTATTAATTAGAAATTAATGAAAATTATTTTAAATAAAGCTAGAAAATATACCCCTAGTATTCTCAGTGCCGCATTATTTATAGCCAATGCTGCTCAGGCCACTCCCCCAATACAAATTGCCCAAGCATTTCGTCCGCTACCGATGGATGACCCCTCATTATCAATGCCTAGTGTATCTGAGCTAGAAGCAGAAGAACCAATAGATCAGGTAACATCTGTCTCTCAATTATCAGACGTGCAACCTACAGATTGGGCATTCCAAGCATTACAATCATTAGTAGAACGTTATGGTTGTATAGCAGGTTATCCCGACGGTACCTACAAAGGCAACCGCGCCATGACTCGCTTTGAATTTGCTGCCGGATTAAATGCTTGCCTAGATAGAATTACAGAATTAATTGCCGCAGCAACCACTAACCTAGTTACCAGAGAAGACTTGGCTATATTGCAACGCTTACAAGAAGAATTTGCTGCCGAACTCGCAGCATTGCGGGGTCGTGTAGATTCTTTGGAAGCACGCACCGCTGAACTAGAAAGTAACCAATTTTCCACTACCACCAAACTCAATGGAGAAGTTCTGTTTTGGTTAAACGATACCTTTGGAGAAAGAGCAGCAGCGCGTGGAGAATCTTCTGGCAATGACAAAACCGAGACCTCTCTTTCTTATCGTGTCAGGCTAGAGTTTGAGACTAGCTTTACTGGAGAAGATTTGCTCTTTACTCGTCTACAAGCTAATAATCTTAATGAGTTGAGCGAACCAGAACTCACTAATACCTTAATGACTCTTGCCTCTATTGATGAAGGTGATGGTAGTGATGATTTTGGTATTGACCTGATGTTCTATCAGTTTCCCATTGGCGATCGCGCTCAAGCTCTCATCGGTCCTATTGGAGTTGACCTAGATGACGTTTCCTTAGTTCTGACACCCTTTGCAGATGAAGGGGATGGCACTATTTCTAGATTCGGACGACGTAACCCAACAAGTTTCAGGGGTCCAGCTAATGCAGGTGTTGGTTTTAGCTACGCATTTAATGATAAGTTTCAGGTCAATGTGGCTTACTTAGCAGACGATCCGGCAAACCCTGCTGAGGGTGCGGGTGCATTCAATGGTGCTTACA
>JBFRWE010000278.1:0-2567 GCA_051439345.1 Xenococcaceae cyanobacterium | reverse complement strand
TTTATTGTCAAACCGATCATGTAGACTATAGTTTTATTAATGGTAAAAAAATAGTTGACCGAGGAAATTTAACTACCGTAGATTTGGGAAATCTGATAGCGAAATGCAACCAAATTGCATTGGAGTTGGGTAACAAATAGATATTATTAAAAATTAAATTGATTGTCTGTAGCAATGTTACTTCTTACTCATTAACAAGCAGGAATACTCCTAAAATTTGGTTGTCTATTTACCTAATGATTTATTTATTTTATTGCTAGCTAGAGAGTACTAAATAGAGCATAAATAGTTAGTACTCTGACAATATAGAGTATAAAAATGCTTTTTCATTATTTTCTTGGTATTTCTATTTCCAGAAATATTGTCTTTTTTGATTTTTGTTAATACATTGTATACAAAGATACTTTTGTATTTATCGAATAATGATATTTTTTGAACATTATATTATTTGGTGGTGTGAGTTTTAAAATGAGCCTTAATATCTTAAAAAAATGGACTTTAAGTCAGAAAAATAATTTTAATCTAATTAATGATTCAATCTTTTTCCTTTTGCCCTTAACTTTATTGTCAACAACCGCAGTTAAAACCTTAGCTTCCGAAGCAGATGGTAACCCTAGGATTTCTCAAAGCAAAAATATATTTAAGGAATTAGAAAGTTTTGGCTATACGGATGGACTGTTAATTAATGATCTAGACGTAACCCCTTCACTAGATGAAACAGAGGAAGTATCACTTGATGAAGCAAATAGTTTGTTACAAGTAACTAATGTCCAGCAGTTAAGGGATGTCGATCCTGCTGATTGGGCCTATGAAGCCCTTAGATCTTTAGTGGATCGCTATGGCTGTATTGTGGGATTTCCCGATCAGACTTATCGCGGCGGCAAATCTTTATCCCGTTATGAATTTGCTGCTGGCTTAAATTCCTGCCTCAATCAAATAGAACGCCTGATCGCCTCTTCAGAAGCCGTATTGAGAGAAGACTTAGAGACAATACAAAGATTAATCGAAGAATTCCAGGCAGAATTAGCGTCGATTGAAGGAAGAGTTGACAATTTAGAAGGGCGAGTCGCTTTCCTAGAAGATAATCAATTTTCTACTACCACCAAACTCACTGGCAATATCTTTTTTAATCTGACAGGGGCATCTGCTGGAGGTGATATCTTAGCAGAAACCAACGATTTGAATGCTCCTTTAAATATTCGTCCTCCTGCTAGGGGAGCAGACAATAATCCAATCATTAGCAATATCACTGACGATCCCCAAATTACGTTTAGCTATTTAACCTGGCTGAACTTCAACACCTCCTTTACTGGTCAAGATCTGCTGGTCACCCAATTAGCCGCAGGTAATGGAAACTCGCCCGCTAATAGTTTTGCATCAGCAGGGCTATATAATACTTTTGGGGTACCCTACGTCGATCAATCAGCTGGACCAGACATTGGTTCAAGTAGTGTTGTTATTCGTGAGCTATTTTATGATTTTCCAGTTGGCGATAAATTTAGGATTGTAGTCGGGCCGAGGGTTAACTGGTATCGTTACTTTGATGGTAATGCTTATACCTTTTTTATCAATGGGGCAAGTAGTTTTAACTCTATTGGTAGTACCTTAAGCAATTTGCTCGATCGCGGTTCAGGAGCGGTGGTATCTTATGATATTAACAAGCTTCTTACTTTCAAAGTTGGTTATCTCGGAGAAAACAACGAATTTCTTCCTGACGAATTTTTTAATACTTCTTCCGATCCTAATAAGGGTTTATTTAGTGCTAGCCAAAGTATAACCGCTGAATTAGATTTTGCGATCGCAGACAGGGCAAATATCCGCTTAACATACAACCGCACTACTAGTGATAATAATGTTGCGATCTTTGATGAAGATGGTAATCTCACTGGTTTTGGAGTAGGTGGAGCTACAGGAGAACCAATTTATGGGGTAGTCGATGATGGTTTTGGCGGAACTATTGGTGATGCTCCTGCCGATACTTTCACATTTAACTTTGATTGGACAATTGTCGATTGGCTAGGGATCTTTGGACGCTATAGCTACGGTAGCACCAGTATTTTTCCTAGAAACCCAAACGTGAGAAAAGGGGAAGTTAATGCCCAATCTTTTCAAGCGGGACTTGCTTTCCCTGACTTGGGGAAAGAAGGTGCCTTAGGTACATTGTCTTTTTTAGTTCCCTTTGATGTTCTTGATGGGGAGAAGTTTCTTGTTTCTGGCAACGGAGATGGAGGCACTCAATTTGAGTTTGAGCTTAATTACTTTTATCCAGTAAATAATAATTTGGCACTGGTTCCTGCTTTCTATTTAATTAGTAATCCGAATAATTTTGATGATAATCCGAATATATATGTTGGTAACTTACGAATGCAGTTCAGTTTTTAGGCATTAGCCTAAGTAAGCTATTTCACTAATAAGTTTCATATAAAGTAACAAGCTTAACCTTAACCTTTTCTAAACTATAATTCTCTATCATTGGATTATTTGGCAATTATCAAAACAATTTAATCATAAAAATTTTTAAGTTTTAACAATCACAATAGATGAAATCTTTAACTCATCGGACAAAA
>JBFRWE010000277.1:0-14467 GCA_051439345.1 Xenococcaceae cyanobacterium | reverse complement strand
AAGAGATTTGATGAGGTTGGTCGCGTTTGGGGAAGTGAGTTACTTTGGGGTAGACGATTAACCTTTGTGTGTGCTGCCCAGTTTTCTCGATTTCTTGTCTTAAACCACTTAAAGCCAAGGGATTACGAGCATAGTTAAGACGGTATTGCTTTTGGTTGAGGGTGACAGTAGCAGGGGCATCATCACTAAAATTAACTTCTCCTCTAATAATGCCTACAGCTTGAAAGATTAACCCTTCAGTGGCAGTAGATGATTTAGTGGAGGTAGTAGCTTCAGTAGTCTGAGTGGCATTCGGTTTAATGTCTGCGGTTATGGTTTCAGTAGGTGACATGATCATGATTTCGGCTTAATCCTACTAATACTAGCAAAGCTGAGAAGAATAGCCACCATTGAGTGAGCCAAAAATGATGGGTCAGAGTCAGAGTAACCGATAGTATCCGATAGTATCCGACTATAAGAGGGTGGTGATTCCCATGTAGTGAAAAAAGGATCGATCGCCAAGGTATTAATACGGGTATACTAAATTAGGGATTTCAGTCAAAATCTTGGAAGTTATTTATATTTGAGAGTTTTTTTAAGTATAATTTGATTTTCGCCGGAGAGTTATTTGATGTTTAAATTATTGAAATCATTTTGTTATAAACAATCCCCAAAAAAGAATAACTCGTACCCAAAAAGATTTAATAAATAAACTTCTTTTGGAGAGAATTTCTTTAAGAGGAATTGCTAGAGTAGTCGGCGTATCTTGGAGATGGTTACTTTCATTATGTTAATAATAAATTTGCTCAAGTTTCACGTAAAATAAGAGTCTCAGACAAACCACGAGATAAATTAACTAGAGAATGTGATGAGTTGTGGTCATTTGTTGATAATAAAGATAATGAATATTGGGTATGGTTAGCGAGGGATAGAAAAACCAGAGAAATTATTGGTTGTTATGTAGGCGATCGAGCACGAGAATCAGCCTTTGTTGTTTCGATCGCTTTGAATTAGGCAACAATTCTCATACTCAAATCTAACCAAGACGAGCGCGTGATCGGCGCACTACTGGAAATATAATCAACTCCCGTTTCTGCTACTGCGTGAATTCTCTCTAAGGTAATATTTCCTGATGCTTCTATCTTGACTCTTTTGTCTTGGCTACGAATTAAGGCTACGGCTTGAGTCATTTTTTCCAGGAACATATTATCTAACATGATGATATCTGCACCATGTTTTAGAGCTTCTTCCACTTCATCTAAATTACTTGTTTCTACTTCAATTGTGAGAGGATAAGGCATATTGCTTCTAATTAAAGATACTGCCTTACCAATTCCCCCTGCTGCTTGGATGTGATTATCCTTAATCATCACTGCATCATCTAATCCCAGCCGATGATTAACCGCTCCTCCTACTTGAGTAGCATATTTTTCTAGAATTCTTAAACCTGGAGTAGTTTTACGAGTGTCTACTAATTGGGTTGGCAGATCGGCAATTTTCTCGACATATTTTCTTGTTTCAGTCGCAATACCACTCAAACTCATGGCTAAGTTCAAGGCTACTCTTTCTCCAGTGAGTAATGCTTCTTTACTGCCTTCGATAGTGGCTATCTTCTCTCCGATTTCACACCATTCTCCTTCCGTAACCGTGGGTAGAAAAGTAACCTGATGATCTAATAATTGAAATACCTTAGCTGCGATCGCTACTCCTGCTACTACTCCTGCTTCTTTAACAATCCATTCTGCTTTACCCAAACTATCTGAATGTAAACCCAATCCTTGAGTAGTGCGATCGCCTCGACCAATATCTTCTAATAACCATTGACGTAGCATAGGTTCTAAAACCACTGGAGATGGCATAATTGTGGTTATGTTCATCATAGATAAAGAATTAGAGCATTATAATCAATCATATTCTCTACTATTGAGATATAGCAATATTTTTGAGTTAGCTTGGCTATACCTATAACAGCTCTTATCATTCGATTAACTACAGATATAGAACATTGTTGCTAAAATAAGACTATTTTTATGTCTAAAAACTTTAATTGCCATTAAGATGAGGAAAGTCTTGTTTTTCGGTTAAACCAACCAGAAATAATCCCTAAAAATTATTTAGCAGTATATTTTCGTGAAAATTATGCCAGAAATAGTACATAAATGCTTATATGCCTCAAAATTTTCTTAATCACCATTGGACACAAGCACCAAAGACCAATAAATTTTTTCCATTTAAGTCTTGATGATGATGGAGCAAATCGATCGCAATTTTCCTAAACTTCCTCTACGCTTTGTCTTAATTGTTCCTTTTATTATTCAAATTATTATAACTGTAGCCTTGACTGGATATTTTTCCTGGCGTAATGGTCAAAAAACCGTTCAGTCTTTGGCAATGGAATTAAGCAGAGAAGTTACTGCTCATATTGAGGAACATGTATATCAATATACACAGATACCCAGTCTTTTTCTTAAAATCAACCAAGCCAACGTCAAAGCAGGAAATTTAAATTTAGATAGTCTTGTCAATTTAGAACGTAATTTTTGGCTGCAAAGTCAATTAAACGAAGGAGTTACTACTCTTTATTTTGGTAGTGAAGAAGGAGAGTACGTTCAAGTAAACATGAAAGAAGAACCTAAAGTTGCCATTCGTAGCGACTTTACCGCACCTCTTTGGGAAATTTATAACCTGAATGAACAAGGTAATAAAACTAATCTAATTAAAGCAGAAGAGTACGATCCCCGCTTAAGACCTTGGTATCAGGCTGCTGTTGAAGAAGGAGGATTAGTTTGGTCGCCTATCTATTTATTTGCCGATCCTCCTGTGTTGGGAATTACACCAGCAATTCCTATTTATGAACAACATACAAACCAATTGAAAGGAGTAATGGCGATCGATTTAACCTTAGTACAAATTAGTGAATTTTTGCGTAGTTTAAAGATCAGCCCTTCTGGTAGAGCTTTTATTATCGAAAGGTCTGGCAAAATTGTGGCTACCTCTACAGAAGAACCGCCTGTAATTTTAAGCAATACATTCAATAGAAGACTAAATGCCAAAAATAGCCAAGATATGTTTGTTCGCTCCGCAGCACATTATCTAGAATCGCATTTTCAAGATTTTAGTCAAGTTAAGGATGCTCAACAATTTGTCAATCAATTTAGCGATCGGCGTCAATTTATCCAAGTAATGCCTCTAAATCATTATCCTGGTCTTGATTGGTTAATGGTAGTAGCAATTCCAGAAGCAGATTTTATGGAGCATATTCATGCTAATACTCGTACTACTATTATTGTGTGCCTAACTTCTCTAATTTTGGCTATTACCCTTGGTATTTTGATTAACCAATGGATTTCTCTGTCTATTTTTCGTCTTACCTATGCTGCTGGTGCCATAGCATCAGGAGAATTAGATCAGAAGGTAGAAACTCAAAAGATACAAGAGTTAGAGATTTTGGCGCAATCGTTCAACTCGATGACCCAAAGAATACAAGCTTTATTTCATAATCTAGAAAAAGCTAATACTGATTTAGAATACAGAGTCGAACAACGAACTAGACAACTACAACAGGCAAATGAACAATTGCAACGCCTAGTTAATATTGATAGTCTGACGCAAATTTTCAATCGTCATTGTTTCGATATTAGTCTAGACCAACAATGGAGAATATGCCTCAGAGAACAAAAACCAATTGCTCTTATTATCTGTGATGTGGACTATTTTAAAGCTTACAACGATTTTTATGGACATCCCACAGGAGATCGTTGTTTACAACAGATAGCTCAAGCTATTAGTAAAACCATTCAGCGTCCTAACGATTTGGTAGCTCGTTATGGGGGAGAAGAATTTGCCGTCATTTTGCCGAATACCGATCTTGATGGAGCTATCTATGTAGCTGAAAAAATCCAATCTGAGGTAAAAGAATTAAAAATTCGTCATATTGGCTCCCAGGTAAATCAGTACATAACTATTAGTTGTGGTGCTACCAGTCAAATTCCTTCACCAACATTATCTTCAGAATGGTTAATTGCTTTAGCCGATCGCGCTTTATATGAAGCCAAAGAGCAGGGACGCGATCGCTTAATTGCTAAAGCTAATTTTTAACTCGTTGTTATAAATCATCAAGTTCAGGGAATTCTATATTTGTACAACTATATTTACATAATTGCCCTGTATGTATTCTGCTGCTGATTTATCAACTGAGCCTACCCCAGTCAAGCCAACACCAGTAATACAAACTTGGAATTTAGGAAAAGTTTATCGTACTGGTTTTTGGTTAAATCAAAAGATCAAATCCCTTCATAACTTTTCCCTAACCGTCTATCAGGGAGAAACTTTTGGGTTACTAGGTCCTAACGGCGCGGGAAAAACAACTTTACTCAAAACATTACTGGGTATAGTGCATCCTACTTCAGGCAAAGCTGAGTTACTCGGACATCCCATCGGCGATCGTCGTGTTAAACAAAGAATTGGCTATTTACCAGAAAATGCCTATCTCTATGATTATCTCACTGCCTGGGAATTTTTAGAATTTACGGCAGGATTATTTCAAATTCCTGGTTCTAAAAGAAAGCAAAAAATCAATCAATTGTTGGATTTAGTTGGTTTAGCTAAGTCTACTGCTCGCAAGAAAAAATTAAAACAATACTCTAAGGGAATGTTGCAAAGGGTGGGTATGGCTCAAGCTTTAATTAACGATCCCGAAATAGTCTTTCTCGATGAACCTATGTCTGGTTTAGATCCGATGGGACGTTATCGGATGCGGGAGATTATTCTTTCTTTGAAACAACAGGGAAAGACAATCTTTTTTAATTCTCATATCCTAGCTGATGTAGAACAAATCTGCGATCGCATTGCTGTTCTAGCTTTGGGAGAATTAATCTGTGAAGGTTCTCTGTTTCAGCTTTTAGGGGACGATCGTGACTATCAGGTAATTGTCAAAGGAGGCGATTCTCAAACCCTCAATCCCTGGATTACTCATTTAACTTGGGAGCATAATTGCTGGCACGGACAATTAAAAGGAGAACCAGAAAAGTTTCTTGCTTATTTAAGAGAAATTGATGCTCGACTAGTTAGCATACATTTGGCTCGTCCTTCTCTAGAAGAATTTTTTATGCAGCAACTTAGAGAAAGAGGGATTGAGTTTAGTCGTTAGTAATACTTGAAATATACAAGCAGCATAAGCTTTTACTTAACAATCAAATAGTTACGAGGAGGCAAAGTTACTTCCAAATGATTTCTTTCTACCTCAGTTTGCCAAGCAAGTCTGCCACTACCAAGCACAACTTGACTGGGTTGAGATTCTAATTTAGTTACGGGGAAATTAACTGTAGCTGATTCAGTACCAGTATTAACAGCAACGATAATTTCTTCTTGGTCTAAAATACGAGCAAACACATAGACTGATTCTTGGGCAAATAAAATTTCATAACTTCCCGTACAAAGCGCGGGGTATTGATGGCGTAAAACAATCAGATCTTTGTGATACTTAAGCACAGAAATATCCCAATTTTCTGTGGCAGGAAAACCTCTACGACTATCAGGGTCTTTTCCGCCTACTAAACCTACTTCATCCCCATAATAGATACTAGGCGCACCAGGAAAAGTTAACAGTAAAACTGTAGCCAATTCCATACTGGCTCGATCTTCTCCTACTGTAGTAATTAATCTAGGGGTATCGTGACTATTAAGTAAATTGAGTTGGGCGAGTTTAATTTCTTCTGGATATAAACTAAGTAGGTCTTTAATTCTCTTGGCATATTCTTGAGCCGAGAGAGCAGGATAGGGACTATAGTAAAGCTGGGCGTATTCTTTGTCAAAGCGATCGCCTGCGGTAAAGGCAATGGTAGGGACGGTAAATAAATAGTTCATCACCCCATCAAATTGCGCTCCATCTAACCACTTACTAGCATCTGACCAAATTTCCCCAACAATATAAGCATCTGGATTAACTGCTTTAACTCGATCGCGAAATTGTTCCCAAAAACCAGGCGTTTCTATTTCATTCGGTACATCTAACCGCCAGCCATCTATGCCTTTATTGAGCCAATATTCAGCAATTTGCATAATATATTCTCTTACTTGAGGATTATCATGATTAAACTGGGGTAATGCCCGATTATCAAACCAAGAGACATAATTAGCTGGTTTGTTGCCATCATAAGCAGACAGAGGCCAATCCAAAATTTTAAACCAGTCTAACCAAGGAGAATGGGGGCCATTTTCTAAAATATCGTTAAAAAAGAAAAAGCCTCGACTAGCATGATTAAATACTCCATCTAGGACTACCTTAATCTTCCTTTTGTGTGCTGCTTCAATCAGGCTTTCAAAAGCAACATTCCCTCCCAAAAGAGGATCGACTAAATAATAATCATGAGTATGATAACGATGATTGGATGCCGACTGAAAAATAGGCGTAAAGTAAATAGCATTAATACCCAAATCTTGAAGATAATCTAGCTTATCGATTACACCCCACAAATTTCCGCCTTTATATCCTTGCAGAGTAGGAGTGGCATCCCAACCTTCCAGACTTGAAGCTTGCCATTGTCCTTTAATAGTTGGTTGACTACGGGCAAATCTATCAGGGAAAATCTGGTAAAAAACCGCGTTTTTGACCCAATCTGGTGTTTTCATTATTATGACTATCTTAAATTCACTTATTTATTTATAGCGTTTATCTGGTTATATTCCTTCAACCCATAGTATGAGTAGTGCTTTGTCAACCTTTTGAGAAGATTTAGGAAGGTGCGATCGCTACTTACTAGTAAAATCTAGTAAATTTAATTATTTTTTTTTGAATGAATTGTTAATCTTTACCCATAGCAACCGTCTTTAAAACAGATTTCACTACAATCTGCTGGTTAATTTATCTGCTTCTATCAACAATCAGGAAACCAATTTTCATCTAATACCTGTTCCAATTTAAGCTCAACTTGCTCTGGTAAATCAAACAATTGTTGCACCGAGCGTTTACAGCCAGGGAAAATTTCTGCATAAATTTCAGCTAATTTTGCTTTTAAACTAGGAGAATCGTTAAGTCTTTTTTTGAGCAAAATACGAAAATTAACAATCTCTGAACGCCAATGGCTTTTATTTCTTTTATTTTCTGCTTCCCAATACTTTAACTTTAACAAGTGCTCAGTCAGACGCATCAATAAACTTTCAATAGCGCGTTTCTGACTTTTTCCCATATCTTCGATTTCTTCGATTAAATTCTCCCAATCTAGACTCGAATAATCTCTTTCTCTTAATGCTTTAACCATTGCTTGAGTCCATTGATAATAGTCTTGTTCATACTTTACTTGATTCATGTTGCGTTAACGATCGACTAGAAAAATTTTTGATTGATTTTGGACCTATCCTAGTTTAATCCTATTTGTTAAAACAGCCCTACAGATTCCCCTGTATCTTCTAGAAAAAGATGGATTTTATGCGGATCGATCGCCAGATGTAAAGATTCTCCAATCGCAATAGCTTTATCCCCTGAAATTTTAACTTGTAAAGTAGTGTTTTTCTCTTCAGCTAAATGGACAGAAAGATAAGTTTCATTACCCAAAGCTTCAACTAAATCTACGACTACTGCTAGGTTTTGTTCACTAGAAGTACTCAGACTAAAATGTTCGGGGCGAATTCCCAGTAATAATTGTTTTTCCTTATATCCTTGTAATGGTTCAATCCAAGTTTCTGGAAGAGTAAGACGAAATTGAGGATGAATTAAAGTTAAAGGGGCAACATAAGTTACAGAGATAAAATTCATTGGTGGTGAACCAATAAATTCGGCTACAAAACGATTAACTGGGTGATGATAAATTTCTAAGGGTGGGGCAATTTGTTGAATCTTACCCTCATTCATTACCGCAATACGATCGCCCATCGTCATAGCTTCGATTTGATCGTGGGTAACATAAATAGTTGTTGTTCCTAGTTGTCTTTGTAATTGGACGATTTGGGCGCGAGTACTAGTTCTCAATTTTGCATCCAAATTTGATAAAGGTTCATCCATTAAAAACACTTGGGGATTACGAGCGATCGCTCTACCTAATGCTACCCTCTGTTTTTGTCCCCCAGATAGTTCTTTTGGTAATCTAGTTAATAAAGATTCTATTTGTAATAAATTTGCAACATATTTTACTCGTTTGGTAATTTCCTTTTCTTGAGCTGAAAGGTAACGTAATGCTTTAGGTAAAGAGCGAGTTAATCCTGTCAAAGTATTTTCAAGCCAAGGGGATTTTAACGATTGATTTACGGTTCTTCTTAAACCAAAAGCAATATTGTCATAAACATTAAGATGGGGATAGAGAGCATAATTTTGAAACACCATCGCGATGTCTCTTGCTTTAGGAGGTAAACTGTTGACTAGGCGATCGCCTACATAAATATTACCCCCAGTCAATTCTTCTAAACCCGCCAGCATTCGTAATAAAGTACTTTTACCACAACCAGAAGGGCCCACTAGCACCATAAACTCCCCGTCTTCTACAGTAAAGTTGATATTCCGCAGAACACTAACGCTGTGATTACTAGATTTTTGAAGGGGATGATTTGTCTTTCCCTCAATCTTAGGGATGCTAATATCTGAGGCAACCGATACATCCTCTGCCCTACGTCCTGGATAACTTTTGTAAACGTTCTCGAAGACAACCTTTGCCACAATGAGAATCTAACTCGCTCTACTGTTTTTTCCTGTCATATTATCATTTAGTTATAGTTATTAGCCATTAGCTATATATCCTTGATTATGAATTAATTGTCAGATTGTGAAGAAATTAGCAAAATTAACTCATAGTCAAAAGTATTTTGCGACACTATAGTTTGAGTAATCAGGGTATAAATTCAAAAAAGTCTCAAATTTTAGCTCAATGAAACTAGCAGGAAGAGTCAGTCAGGTATCCCCTTCACTAACCTTAGCGATCGCAGCTAAAGCTAAAGCTATGCAAGCGGAAGGAATTGATGTCTGTAGTTTTAGTGCCGGTGAACCAGATTTTCCTACTCCAGAGCATATTTGTGCTGCTGCGAAAAAAGCTCTTGATGAAGGTAAAACTAAATATGGTCCTGCTGCGGGTGAACCTCAATTAAGAAAAGCGATCGCGAAAAAGTTACAAGTCCACAATAATTTGGACTATCAGTCCGAAAATATCATCGTTACCAATGGTGGTAAGTATTCTTTATATAATTTTATTCAGGCATTTATTGAAACTGGAGATGAAGTAATCATTCCTGCTCCCTACTGGCTCAGTTATCCTGAAATGGTTAAGTTAGCTGATGGTAAACCAGTTATTGTCAATACTTTGGTGGAGAATAATTATCGAATTACTCCAGAGCAATTAAAACAAGCAATTACACCTCAAACTAAACTCTTTATTCTTAATTCCCCTTCTAATCCCACAGGTACAGTTTACACCCCAGAAGAAATACGCACCCTTGCCCAAATAGTAATAGATCGTGATTTATGGGTGGTTTCTGATGAGATTTATGAAAATATTCTCTACGATGGAGTCAAACATCTCAGTATTGGTGCAGTTTCTCCAGAAATATTTGAGCGTACTGTCACTTGTAATGGTTTTGCTAAAAGTTATTCTATGACTGGTTGGCGAATTGGTTATGCTGCTGCACCTGTAGACATAATCAAAGCGATGACTAAAATACAGGGTCATAGTACCTCTAATGTCTGTACTTTTGCTCAATATGGTGCTGTTGCTGCGTTAGAGAGTTCTCAAGCTTGTGTTCAAGAGATGTTAACTGCTTTTGCTCAAAGAAGAGAAGTAATTTACCAGGGAATTCAAGCTATTCCTAAACTTAATTGTCCTAAACCCGATGGTGCTTTCTATGTGTTTGTGGATATAAGTGCTACAGGTCTAAACTCCCTAGAATTTTGCGATCGCTTGTTAGAATCTCAGCAAGTGGCTGCTATTCCTGGTATTGCGTTTGGTGCAGACAATTGTATTCGTCTGTCTTATGCTACAGATATGCATACCATTGAAAAAGGATTAGAACGGTTAGACAAATTTGTTAATTATCTTAGATAGACTTTTTCTTTGATAAAGGTTTATATGCCCCACCTAAAGATTCGACAATACTGCGAGTATTAGCTATCAGCATTTTGAGATAACTATCTCCCTCGCTTCCTGGTGCGCCAATAGAATCGGAATACAATTCTTGTGGTGCTAATTTCACTCCTGCTTCTTCTGCTACGGTAGTAATTAGTTGAGGATTAATGGTTGTTTCTGCAAAAATAGCTGGAACTTTGGTCTTTTTGATATCCTCAGCTAAATTTTTAACGGTCTGCGCGCTTGGTTGTTCTTCGGTACTAATCCCAATTAGAGTACCAGCTACTTCTAAGCCATAAGCATTAGCATAATATTGAAAGGCATCGTGAGTAGTTACTAGTTTACGTTGAGACGGGGGAATAGTTTGAATTTGCTCAGTAATCCAGATGTCTAAACGCTCTAATTCTTCGATGAGTTGAGTAGCGTTATTGGTAAATTCTTCTTCGTCTTCTGGAGATAATGAGCTTAAGCGGTCGCGAATTCCTTTAATCATGATAATGGCATTTTGAGCATCTCCCCAAACGTGAGGATCTGGTTGTTTTTGTCCCTGATACTCAAAATCTAAAGGTTTAACTAGTTCCCCTACCGCAAATTTCTTAGCTTTAACACTAGTTCCTTCAATCAATCTAATTATTCCTGGTTCGAGATTATAACCGTTATAAACGATTAGATCTGCTTTTTCTATAGCAACACCATCTTTAGGAGTCGGTTCATAAACATGAGGATCGCTACCAGGTTGCATAATTCCTAGATGTTCTATTTCATCCCCTCCTACTTCTGTTACCAAATCAGCAATAATAGTACTAGTCGAAACAACCCTAGGCTTCTTATCATCATCTACAATTCCATCTCCTCCCGTTGTTGGGCAGCCAGTCAACCCAATCCCTAAACAAATTACTCCTACTACTAATGCTTTGACTTTCATATAATTCATTTTGTGTCTTAATCAACAATCAACTATTAATCATCAACAAACTTGTTGACATTCTTCTCATAATTCTTTCATAATAGTTATCATATTCTTATCATAATTCTCAAACTAAAAGAGATAAAGGTTGAGTATGAATGCGATCGCTGTTAACAATTTAGGGGTTTACTACCGTACGGTAGAAGCATTGCGAAATATCAATCTCAATGTAGTCCCAGGAAGAGTAACAGGCGTATTTGGTCCTAACGGTGCGGGAAAAAGTACCCTAGTTAAAGCGATGCTAGGCTTAATCCCCACAAGTATGGGTACAGTGTTATACAATGAGCAACCTTTACAAGCCAGTTTAGACAAAGTAGCTTATGTACCCCAGAGAACACAAATTGACTGGACATACCCCGCTACGGTTTGGGATGTAGTTATGATGGGGAGAGTCAAAAAAACAGGTTGGTTTCGTCGCTTCTCTACCGTAAGTCGCCGTCACGCTACCGAAGCCTTAGCTAAAGTAGAAATGGAAGACTATAAAAATCGTCCTATTGGTCAACTTTCTGGGGGACAACAACAAAGAGTCTTTTTAGCGCGATCGCTAGCACAAGAAGCTGATATCCTATTTTTTGATGAACCCTTTGTCGGCGTAGATCAAAAAACAGAAGATATTATTTTCCAGATTTTTCATGAACTAGCAAATATAGGTAAAATTGTTTTAGTGGTTAATCACGACTTGGGCGAATCCATCTCAAATTTTGATGATTTAATTTTGCTCAATAAAGAACTAGTTGCAGCAGGAAAAAGACAAACCGTTCTTCAAGAAGAAAATCTTTATCGCGCCTACGGTAGTAAAGTATCCTTTTTCTCCGATCTGTAATTGATGTTGAATCTCTTTGCCCTTTAGGGGTCGATTCTAGCTCTTAGTTATTAGTGTCTTACGTGGTTGGACAAGCTACGGTTTCCGCAGCGTCCCCCACGCGCTATTAGCTCTTGTTTTCTTAATAAGCTAACAGCTAACAGTTAAAGGGATAACCTAAAGGGCAGGGCTTGACAATCTGGTTGTTTTGGTTAAAGTCATTATTCAGCAGGAGATTCGCAAATCGTCCTTACTTAATCAGACATTGTTTAATTGGGTAAGCTACTCCATATTAAAATTTCAGATTAGGTTTTTTTCTGCTAACTTCTAACTTCTGAGTTCTAACTCCTAACTCCTGACTCCTGACTCCTAATTTATGCTTGAATCTTTACAAACCACACTTTACCAAATTGAACAATTTGCCGAACATCTAGTTGCCAACCAGCTAAATCATCTCGGTTTAGTCAGTATTGGAATTATTTTCTTGGCTGGATTATTGACCAGCCTTACTCCTTGTATGCTGTCAATGCTACCTATAACTATTGGCTATATCGGTGGTTATGAATCGCAAGGTAGACTGCAAGCCACTATCCAATCTACTTGGTTTGCCATGGGTTTAGCCACCACTCTAGCAGGATTAGGTATTATTGCTACTTCTATTGGCAAAGTCTATGGACAAATAGGCATAGGATTGCCCATCATCGTTAGCTTAATTGCTATTATTATGGGCTTAAACCTATTAGAATTATTACCTCTACGTTTTCCCTCCCTTGGTGCAACGGATTGGATTACAGAAGATTTACCTCGCTCAATCAGGTCATATTTACTCGGTTTAACTTTTGGACTAATAGCTTCACCTTGCAGTACCCCAGTATTGGCAACTTTACTAGCTTGGGTAGCCACAACGGGAGATTTATTGATAGGTGCGGGTTTATTGATTGCTTATGCTGCTGGATATGTCGCGCCCCTAATTCTAGCAGGGACTTTTACTGCAACCTTAAAAAAACTTTTAGAATTGCGCCGTTGGTCTAGTTGGATTAATCCTATTAGTGGCTCTTTTTTACTAATTTTTGGTATTTTGTCTTTATTGTTCCGTATTCCTGCTATTAATCTTTAGATATGAGTATTTTTCGTCGTTTTGTCGGGATAGTTGCTAATTTGAAATTGGCAATTGTTTTATTATTGGTTATTGCCTTATTTAGTATTGCTGGTACAGTTATCGAACAAGGTGAATCTCTCACTTTTTATCAGCAAAATTATCCCCAAGAGCCAGCCTTGTTTGGGTTTCTGACTTGGCAAGTTATACTGACTTTGGGTTTAAACCATGTCTATAGTACTTGGTGGTATTTATCTCTGTTAGTTCTCTTTGGTAGTAGTCTGACAGCTTGTACTTTTACTCGCCAATTACCAGCCCTAAAAGCTGCCCGCAACTGGAAATACTATCAAAAACCTCGTCAATTTACTAAACTAGCTCTAAGTACCGAATTAGATACTGGCTCAGTTAAGAATTTAATTCCTCTGCTGGAAAAGCGTGGTTACACAGTTTTTCAGCAAGATAACGCTCTTTATAGTCGTAAAGGAATCATTGGACGTATTGGTCCTATTATCGTTCATGCTGCTATGTTACTGGTTTTAGCAGGAGGAATTTGGGGCATATTCACTGGTTTTTTTGCTCAAGAAATGGTTCCTAGTGGTGAAACTTTCCAAATTAAGAATATTTTAGAAGCAGGGCCTTTAGCTAATTCTCACATACCTAAAGATTGGGCTGTAAGGGTTAATCGTTTCTGGATTGAATATACGAATGATGGTAGTATCGATCAATTTTATTCCGATCTTTCCGTAGTCGATCGACAAGGACAAGAATTAAAACGCAAAACTATATATGTCAATGAGCCTCTTCGTTACGGGGGTGTTACTCTATATCAAACAAACTGGGATATAGCAGCAGTTAGAGTTAGGTTAAATAATAGTCCTATCTTTCAATTACCTATGGCTCAGTTAGATGTTCCTGGTAGTGGCAGAATTTGGGGAACTTGGGTACCAACTAAACCCGATATGAGCGAAGGAGTTTCTCTGGTAACTAAAGATTTACAAGGAACAATTTTAATCTATAGTCCTCAAGGAGAATTAGTGAGTGCCATGAGGGTAGGACAAGGGGTAGAAGTTAATGGCGTTACTCTCAAATTAATTGACTTAATCGGTAGTACTGGTTTGCAAATTAAAGCAGATCCTGGAGTTCCTCTAGTTTATACAGGTTTTGGCTTATTGATGATTGGTGTAGTTATGAGTTATGCTTCTTACTCCCAAATATGGGGATTAGAACATGAAGGTAGTTTCTATGTTGGCGGTAAAACAAATCGCGCTCAAGTGACTTTTGAGAGAGAAATAATCGAAATTATTCAGCAACTGCAAGAATACAACAAGCCTACAGAAAAAACTACATCTTTAATTGAAATTTAATCAAATTTGCTCAAAGAAAAAATCAGCCAAAATGACTGATTTTAGGAAGATGAGCAAGAGAAACAATCTTTCTAATGGTTAATATCACTTCCGATGAGTGATTTTGAAATTATTCTCTACCCAAATTAATCTTTTTGCTTCGTCAAGATTACTGAACTTTATCAAAACATTTTTATTTTTTTAAGTGTTTGCACTTATAAAATAAATAACTATCAT
>JBFRWE010000276.1:0-23160 GCA_051439345.1 Xenococcaceae cyanobacterium | reverse complement strand
TATACGGCTTTAAGCTGGTGTCGGCGGGAATAGCGATCGCGATGAAGATTTAGCGCTCGCCTGGTACAGGATTAACACTCTAGTCAGAAGGGTAAGTGTACCTCATGAATCCGAGAAACGCTATAATCAAATTTTAGTAAGTTATGATTTTCCTCACTGGAAACACAAAGATAGTTTCGTGCTTGAAATGGATCAAAAAATCAAGAAAGGTATATTTCAGAGAATGGTCAGAAGAAATAATATATCAGAAGAGGAATTTCAACATGAATTAAATGCTATTGTTGACAACTCAAGCCAACAGATTTCTGAGCTTACACAAGAAATTAAAACTGTCACGAAAAAAGGATTTGGCTAGAAATAACAATATCTTAAGAGAAATTCAAAATTTCGGTTATCCTAACACGTTCAAACTTACACTCTCCCTTCTTAAAGCGTTACAGTCAAAAGATATAGGAACAACAATATTTAATAGAATAAAACAATTACTCTATCAAAGTAAGAATAACTATGAAGACAACCCAAATTCGCAATGAACTGAAAAACTATATAGATAAATTATCGCCAGACAAGCTAATTCTTGTAGTAGATTTTATAAAGTATTTACAAGAAGAGAATGATATAGATGCAACTGAAGAATTATTAAATAATAATGGTTTTGAATCGGCTTTTAAAAAAGCCGATCGACAAGTGAAAGAAGGAAAAACTAAAGATTGGCGTATGATTCGAGACGATGTATAAAGTTCGGTTATCGATAGAAGCTGAAAAAGTTTTTGCTAAAAGCGATCGAGCCTTAGCAAATAAACTAGCAAGATGTTTCAGAAATTTAGAGAATAGTCCTCGTTTTCATCCCAATATTAAGCCATTAAAAGGTTCTTATTCTGGCTATTATCGCTACAGAGTCGGAGATTACCGAATTGTATTCTATTGAAGATGAATTAGTTGTAGTCAATGTAATTCTTATTGCTCATCGTAGCAAAGTTTATGAATAATTCTGCATATTTTCTATTTTCAATAACCATTACGATTTAATTGCGATCGCCCTATGACAAAATCACTGCTTAAAAATTTAACCCTAGAAGAATTCCTAGAACTACCAGAAACCAAACCTACTCAAGAATATATTGATGGGCAAATTATTACTAAACCAATGCCAAAAGGAAAACATAGTATTATTCAAGGAACATTAGTAACTGAAATTAATAATGCTATTAGACCCGCAAAAATAGGTTTAGCTTTGCCAGAATTACGCTGTACTTTTGGGAATCGTTCTATTGTTCCTGATGTGGTTGTTTTTTCTTGGTCTAGAATACCATTAGATGATAATGGTGATATAGCTAATGTCTTTGATTCTTATCCTGACTGGACAATTGAGATTTTGTCTCCTGGGCAAAACCAAACTTTAGTTACAGGCAATATTTTACACTGTCTAAATCACGGTAGCAGTGTTGGTTGGTTAATCGATCCTGAATCTCGTTCCGTATTATTGTATCCCTCAAATAAACAACCAGAATTATTACAATCGGAATCAGCAATTATTGCAGTACCAAATATATTTAATGACTTTCAATTAACTATTGGAGAGCTATTTGCTTGGTTAAAAATATAAAAAAATAGCCAATTACTTAGTCATATTCTCCAAGTCTATCTGTAATACAAACGCGACCTTCTGGAGGCGCACTCATAAAATTAGGCTTAACAACATAGTCGAATACCTGAATTTTTTCCCTTTTACTTCCCCAAGACTAGCTGCATAATACTAATAATTTATTAAATAATTTATTTTCTTTTGACACGCAGTTTATTACATCGTGTAATTTATTAGCTTATTTACTTTAACTAATAACCAGAATATGACCAAATCCTCAGAACGCTCATCAGAGGCAATAGTTCAAGAAAAGCTATCTCTTACCACCTATCAATTTCGTCTCCAAGATTTTCTGGTAGGCGCACAAATGCTTTTCGTGGCTTTTGGAGCCTTGGTATTAGTCCCAATTCTAGCGGGATTAGACCCTAATGTTGCTCTCTTTACTTCTGGATTAGGAACTTTATGTTTTCAATTAGTAACAGGGGGAAAAGTTCCTGTATACCTAGCATCCTCCTTTGCTTTCATTGCTCCAATTACTTTTAGCGTTGATAAATACGGTTTACCTGCGACTTTATCAGGACTTGCTGCTGCTGGAATAGTATATCTAGTTTTGAGTCTGATTATTTTCTGGGGTGGTACAGGAATAATTGTTAGAGTCCTACCTTCGATCGTAACTGGTCCCGTAATCATGGTTATCGGTTTGGGTTTAGCTCCTATCGCCGTGAACATGGCTTCAGAAGCTAGCGAAGGATATAGTGAAACTACAGCTATTGGAATAGCTATGGTTTCTCTATTGGCAACTATGTTGGCAGCAATTTTAGCCAAAGGTTTTTTAAGATTAATCCCCATACTAATGGGTATAGTTTCAGGATATTTAGTATCTTTACCTTTAGGTCTAGTAGATTTTACGCCTGTGGGTAAAGCTCCTTGGCTAGAAATTCCTAGCTTTACCACACCAAGCTTTCATTTACCAGCAATTCTATTTATTTTACCTGTGGCGATCGCTCCTGCGATCGAACACATTGGAGATGTGTTGGCTATTGGTTCGGTGACTGAAAACAACTATCTACGAGACCCAGGCATCCATCGAACTTTACTAGGAGATGGCATAGCTACAACTCTAGCTGCATTTTTAGGAGGTCCTCCCAACACCACCTATTCAGAGGTAACAGGAGCAGTCGCCCTAACCAGAGCTTTTAACCCTGGTATTATGACTTGGTCGGCAATTACAGCAATTTTACTCTCTTTTTTCGGTAAATTGGGAGCTATATTACAAACTATTCCAGTTCCTGTGATGGGGGGTATTTTAATTATTCTGTTTGGCACTGTGGTGGTTATTGGTATGAACAGCATGATTCAAACTAGAGCAGATTTATTACAACCCCGCAATCTAGTGATAGTTGGAGCAATTTTGATGTTAGGAGTGGGAGGTATGAGTCTTAAAGCAGGACAATTTGCTTTGGAAGGGATTGGACTATCTAGCATCGTCGGCGTATTGTTAAATTTGTTACTACCTCAAGGGGAAAAACGTCTAACCTGAGATTAACTCTTAAATAAGCTATTAGCTTTCAGCTATTTGTTAAAAGATAGGATAAATTCCTCAGAATGAGTTATCGTTTGATTTCCCTAGTGGGCTTGATTGCCTTTATTGGTATTGGCTATATATTTTCTAATAACCGTAAACTGATTCCTTGGCACACAGTTCTTTGGGGTATTTCTTTGCAGTTAATTTTAGGAGTATTGATTCTCAAGAGTGCGATCGGTTTAACCATTTTTCAATCTCTGGGAGCAGTTGTCAGACAGTTTTTAGATTTTTCTGATGAAGGAGCAAAATTAGTTTTTGGTGATGGCTTTGAAGAACATTTCATCGCCTTTAAGATTTTGCCGACAATTATCTTTGTTTCCGCGTTTATATCTTTGCTGTACCACTACAATATTTTGCCTCGCATTGTGGGCATGATGGGATGGATAATGATGAAAACAATGAAAACTTCGGGGGCGGAGTCTCTAAGTTCTGCTGCGAATGTTTTTGTCGGCAACACTGAAGCACCTTTACTGATTAAACCCTATTTATCTAACTTAACTAACTCAGAACTCCATTCAGTAATGACTGGGGGTTTTGCTACCATCGCAGGAGGAGTGATGGCTGCTTATATCGCTTTTGGAATTCCTGCCGAACATTTACTCTCTGCTTCAGTAATGTCAGCCCCAGCAGCTTTAGCCATCTCCAAGCTTTTTTATCCAGAGACAGAAAAACCTGAAACCAAAGGCAAGATTAACACTCTACCTCAATCAAATCATGTCAATGCTATTGATGCTGTCACTACTGGCACAATTGAAGGGCTTAAACTAGCTCTTAATGTAGGAGCAATGTTAATTGCTTTTTTAGGATTATTGGCTTTCTTCAATTCCTGTTTGGCTTTGTTGGGAAATCAACTCGGACTTCCTAATTTATCTTTAGAAGGGATTTTTGCTTATCTTATGTTTCCTGTAGCCTGGTTGATGGGAGTTCCTCTGGCTGACTGCCATAATATAGCTATTTTGTTAGGTAAAAAAATTATTCTCAACGAATTTGTAGCGTATTTAGATTTAAAGGAGTTAATTTCTGGAGATATTCCTGCTATTTCAGAACGAGCTAAAATCATTGCTACCTATGCTCTTTGTGGTTTTTCTAATATAGGCTCGATCGGTATTCAAATCGGTGGACTAAGTGCGATCGCTCCTGAACGGCAAAAAGATCTAGCTCAATTAAGTATACGAGCATTGGTTGCTGGTTCGATCGCTTGTTTTATCACAGCTTGTATAGCAGGGATTTTGATTTAGTAGGGGCGGTTTGCGAACCGCCCCTACTGATTTTGTAACATTTGAATATTATTGAAATTGATTGAAATTTATTGTGCAGATTAAAAACTTATGTCCCCGCAAACTATCGTAATTAAAATTGGTACATCTAGTCTGACTCAAGCAACTGGTCAAATTGCGATCGCGACTATTGCTTCTTTAGTAGAAACTCTGTGCAGTTTGCGTCGGGATGGACATAAAGTTATCTTAGTTTCTTCTGGTGCAGTGGGAGTAGGTTGTCTGAGGCTAAATATGCCCGAAAGACCCAAGAAAATTGCTTTAAAACAAGCTGTAGCTGCGGTTGGTCAAGGTAGATTAATGCGTATTTACGATGACCTCTTTAGTAATTTAGCTCAACCTATTGCCCAAGTATTGCTCACTCGTCGTGAATTGATGGAGCGGACTTCTTATGTTAATGCTTCTAATACTTTTGCTGCGCTGTTGGAACTAGGTGTTATCCCTATTGTCAATGAAAATGACACCATTGCTGTAGAAGAATTAAAATTTGGCGATAATGATACTCTTTCTGCTTTGGTTGCCAGTTTAACCAAAGCAGATTGGCTATTTCTGCTTACCGATGTAGATAAACTGTATTCTGCCGATCCTAGGGTTGTTCCTGATGCCAAACCTATCGAATTGGTTAATAATAATGAATTTAAACAATTACAAGTAGAAGCAGGTTCAAGGGGTTCTCAATGGGGAACAGGAGGCATGGCAACTAAACTAGCTGCTGCCAGAATTGCTACGGCTTCTGGAGTTAGAACCGTGATTACGCAAGGAAAACAACCACAAAATATCAGTAAAATTTTAGCAGGAAGCACGATCGGTACTCAGTTTGAGCCTCAACTCAGCACCGATAATGCACGTAAACGCTGGATCGCTTATGGTTTAATACCTATGGGTAAATTATATTTGGATGCAGGAGCAGTCAAAGCAATTTGCCAGAAAGGAAAATCTCTTTTACCTGCGGGAATTATTAATGTTGAAGGGGATTTTTCTGTCTCTGACGCGGTGCAACTATGTGATGAGTCAGGACAAGAAGTTGCCAGAGGGTTGGTTAACTATAACAGTACAGAAGTAAGCAAAATTCAAGGACATCATTCAGACAAAATTGCCCTAATTTTGGGGTACGAAACTGAAGAAACCGTAGTGCATCGAGATAACTTGATAGTTAAGGATTAAACTAGCTCGCTCGTTTTGCCTATATTTGGGCATGCTAACATCAACTCTAGTTAGAAATAGCTTAATTTAGTTTCTTTTTCGACTTAGCCAACCGAAAGGAATCAAACCCAATAAACCCAAAAGTGAACTTGGTTCTGGTACTGTTTCTACCGCAAAGACAGTGGTAGTACCACTGACCTCATTACCAACTACTACTAGAGGCTGGGAATTAGGACTATCTTCAGCAGGAATAAATAATACGCCTTCTGCTCCCAAATCGCCTACTGCTGCTAGTTGTTCTGCTGTAGGGTCGGGATCGCCCTCTTCATCTAAATCAAATACAACCGAGAAATCACGGTTGTTAGTGTAATCAAGAAAGACAGGATTATGAGGATCGCTAACATCATAACTAGCTACTCCCCCTACCCTCTCTAAACCAACAAAAGCAATAAAGAGATCGCCTACTTGACCAATAGTAATACCTTCTGGCTCTGGTCCTTTATTTTCACTACGATTATCAAAGTTGTTTTCGTCATTGTTCGAGTTAAAAAAGTCAGGAAACTGGCGAGCAACAATTTGTTCTAGTTCATCGCCACTATCCCAAACTAAATTACCATCTTCATCCCAAATGGAGAAAGAGCGTCCGCCAAAAGCAAATAGTTGATCAAAGTCCCCATCACCGTCGGTATCTCCCATAGTATTAGTTACTTCTAAGCGTCCTAATACTTCGTCTTGTTGTAATTCTTTTGCATTGGGGAAAGCAGTAGGGTCGAGGGTTAAATCTTTTACTCTCGATTCTTCATCTAAGGCTACTTGTGTTTCTCCATTGGCATCTTCAAATTCATACTGCCTACTATCTCCTTCATTAGCAGTAACTAAATAAGTTTTGTCGTCAACACTGTAAGAATCTATTTCATCTGGTTGATAAAGACCATGTAACTTATCGTAAGTAGTGATATTAATTTTGCTATCTCGATCGCTTGCATCTAGACCATTACCATCTAAACTGTGATCTTTAGTACCTAAGCCTACTACTTTTTCAAATTCTTTATCTACTAAATCGAGAACAGCGATGGCATTATTTTCCTGTAAAGTAACCCATGCTTTTTTTCCATCTTCAGCTACAGTAATATTTTCTGGTTCTAAATCCTGAGCTACGCTAGCCCCTGGACCAAAAATTCGCACATCCCCAACTAGCGAAACATTATCAAAACCAACATTAGTCACATCCTGTTGAGTTAGATTGCCAACGCCATTGGCAAGGTCGATAATACTAACAGAACCTTCAGGATCGATCAGATAGTCATCACTTGGTTCTCCTTCATTAGCCACTAGTAATTGATGAGCATCAGGTGTAAAAGTTAACATGTCTGGTAAAGCACCTACGTTAACTGAGTCTAAAAAGTTACCAGTAGCATCAAAAAATAAAACTTGACCAGGAGCTTGAGTATTTTTATTTTCTACCGCAGCAGCTAAAATACCGTTACTAAAAGCAACACTATTGACACTACCTAAATCAGAATTAATAGTCTCAATTTGAATAGATTTGGTCAGGAAAGGTGTAGTCGGATTTTTGAGGTTCAGAATATCAATTTGATTAGCAGATTTGTTGGTGACAAAAAGATTTTCAGTCGTTGGATCGTAGGTTGATATAGCAGCAGCAGCATCATCATAAATACCTGTAGAATAAGTCCCTATGGGTTTTAATCTGGAAGCTTTTGCTGGCAGAGCTATTACCCCTAATAAGATTAACGATTGGAGTGAGAAATACCATATTTTAATTGTTTTCATATTAGCCTGACCTTGTCTTAACTTAGGATATTCTTTAGTCAAATTTTTACTTATTTTTTGTAGAATATATCTCCTTATTTTTTACCAGAAAAATGACTAAAAAATACTTCACATATTTTTTGCTTTTTGCTCGCTTTGCTTCATCTAATCCTCATATAATTGCATATAAATAGTAAAAATAGTTTAAATAATATCGATATATAAATTAAGTATTTATAAATTTATCAGGTTAAAAATTTTATTTATTAAGATTTTGCTTGTTTTTTTTATATTTTTATTAAAGACTGAACTTTTGTTATGGTAATTACATATAATTATTTTGTATTTTTTTATATTTTTGACAAAAAAATAGCTCTTGTTGCGGTAATTACGCAGGATTAATGAGCGAAAAACAAGTATAAATCGCTATAATAATCGACCATATTGGTTATTGGGTATGGTAGCTATTTTGTTATGATCTGATTAACACAAACTTGATAAGAAAAACGGAATTAGCTTGCATCATTAACCAGAACAAGATTTAATTGAACTTATTATTACTTTTAGCTATTGTTGTCTGTTGACATGTAAATTATTGCTTATTTAGTTTATGATGGGAAGCACTTTGGTAAACAGAAAAAATACAATATTTTTTCAATTGATAAGCAAATTGGTACTTTTAAGTGTCTGTCTTAGTTTAGTAAGTTGCCAGACTCGATCGACTTCTACTGCTGAACCTGTAGATACTCAAACTAATCAATCTACTAAAACTATTGTTATTGGAGATATTTCCAACAATCCAGCCAAGAAAATTGCGCGTTATCAGCCTATGGCAGATTATTTAGCCAGTAATTTGCGTGAATTTGGGATTGGACGAGGAGAAGTAAAAGTTGCTTCTGATTTCGCAACCATGATTGATTGGCTAAAATCGGGTCAAGTAGATATTTATTTTGACAGTCCTTATCCGTCTATGATAGTAAGCGATCGCTCTGGCTCAACACCCATATTGCGCCGTTGGAAAGGTGGTCAATCAGACTATTATGGAGTCTTTTTTGCCATGAATAGCAGTGGAATAAAGACCCTAGCCGACCTTAAAGGTAAAGTTGTTGCTTTTGACGAACCCTATTCTACTTCTGGTTATTTTTTACCCTTAGTAAAATTAATAGAATCAGGTTTTAAAGTAGTAGAAACCGCATCTAGCAATACAAAAGTATCACAAGAGCAGATTGGCTATATTTTCACTGATGATGATGAAAATACCATTCAATGGGTAATTAGCGGGAAAGTAGATGCTGGGGTAGTCGATCTCGAAACTTTTGAGGAAATTCCCTCAAAAAGTCGTATAGAAATTAAAATTTTAGCAAAAACAAAAACTGTTCCTAGACAAATGGTCTCCATCAGAAAAGACCTCGATCCTGAACTTAGAGAAACAATTCAGACAATTCTCCTGAAGATGGATCAAAATGAAGGGAGCAAACAAATACTAACTAAATTTGAAAACACTGCTAAATTTGACGATTTTCCAGCTCAACAAAGTATTGACGAAATTCGACGACTATACGAACTGATTCCTGAAAAATAGTTTCATGACTCTGTTGCAATACAGGAAAGATTCTTTAGCTAGTAAGCTCACCCTGGCAATTACCACCCTAGTTGTAGGCGTGGTTGCCAGTGTGACTATGCTCTCTTTATATAGAGAACAACAGGCTTTCCGCCGAGAATTAGAACAACAAGCACAACTTTTACTCGATGCACTCTCAGTAACTACCGCAGATGCTCTATATCTTTTAGATGCTGATTTTTTAGAAGAGATTATGGAACGACTAGGAGAAGAGCAAGTTCTTGCTGCTGGTCGTATTTATGGTCAAGAAGGAAGAATAATTGCTGATGCTTACAGTAACTCAGTCCTCGCCTATAGTCTCAAACCAGACCCTTTTGGTCAAGAGCTATTACGCCATGAAAATACCCTATTTCGATGGCAATCTCACCAGTTGCTCGCAGGAAAAGCAATCATTCTAGGTAATCAGCGTTTAGGTGCAGTTAGTATTGGTTTATCTACCGAACCTTTAAAAGCTAAAATAGCAGCAGTTCGCAACCAAGGAATTACGATTGCTATAGTTGCTTCGGCAGGAGGAACATTTTTAGCTTTGTTATTGAGTCGATCGATCACTGAGCCTTTAAAACAAATGATCAAAGCAACTACAAGTTTAGCTAATGGTAATCTCAATCAAAGAATTATCGTTAGTAGCAATGATGAGTTAGCAGACTTAGCAGATGCTTTTAACTCGATGACATCTCAACTAAAAGGATTAATTGCTAATTTAGAACAACAAGCCGAAAATCTGCGAGAAAGCGAAACTAAAAATAGAGCCTTACTTAATGCCATTCCCGATTTAATGTGGCGGTTACAAGAAGATGGAACTTTAATAGATTGTCAGGTAACTAGGGAAAACCATTGTACGCCTTTCACCTTTAACTTATTGGGTAAAACTATTAGAGAAATATTACCTCCAGAAGTAGCTCAACAATTTTTAGCTTATGTTGAGAAGGCTATCAGTACCAATAGAGTTCAAATCTTAGAATATAAATTATTAATTAGGAATCAACAGCGATATTTTGAAGCCAGAATAGTAGTTAGTGGCAAAAATGAAGTGCTGGCAATTATTAGAGATATTACTGAAAATAAGTTAGCAGAGCAAGAGTTGACTAAAGCCAAGGAAGCTGCCGAAGCTGCTAGTATTGCTAAAAGTAGGTTTCTGGCGAATATGAGTCATGAATTGAGAACTCCTCTCAATGGTATTTTAGGTTTAAGTGAACTGCTGCGAGTAGATGCCATCGAATATGGATATCAAGATTTTGTCCCCGACTTACATCAAATTAACAAATCTGGTTTACACTTATTAGCTTTAATTGAAGATATTTTGGATATTTCTAAAATTGAAGCTGGAAAGATGACTCTGTCTCTAGATAAATTTCAGCTTCAGTCACTAGTTATGGAAGTAAGCCAAATAGTTCGTCCTACGGTAAGAAATAATGGGAATGTACTTAAAATCAGTAATTTAAATGGCTTAGGCATAATAATTGGCGATCGTCAACGCATAAAACAAATAATGTTAAATTTGCTCAGTAACGCTGCTAAATTTACCCATAATGGAACTCTCTCTCTAACTATTAATCGTGTTGCTCAGACTTCTTTAGCTAAAACCATTGAGAAATACCAATCCTCTGTAGATAAAGCTCAATTAGCAATGAAGAGTAATAACCATAATATTAACCATCAATCTCAGGAATGGGTAGTTTTCCAAATTAAAGATACAGGAATTGGTATGAGTTCTGAGCAGATTAAACTAATTTTTCAGCCTTTTATGCAAGCAGATGATAGTACTACCAAAAAATATGGTGGTACAGGTTTAGGACTAGCTATTTGTAAAAACTTCTGTCAAATGATGGGAGGTAACATAATGGTAAATAGTGAATTAGGTAAAGGTTCTACTTTTACTTTTTGGCTACCCACGGTTTTAAAAATAAATAAAAGATAATCGGTAAATATTTAGGAAATGTTGATAGGCAACTATAATTTCTTAAAGATAAAGATCAACTAAACTTTGCTAGCCTAAGATATGCGTCCTAATGCTAATAAAACACCTTCGGTTACTAGGTGGCAAGAATTACATCGCCTTAGACTTCCTACTGTTAATCAGTTGGATAATATTAAAGCTCATCTAGACATAGTCCTATTAGCTTTAGAATCGATCGCAGATATCAGTTCTGAAGCAATGCTATCAGCAGCAAAAGAACTGAATCTAGAGTCAGTCTTAGCAGATAGGGTAGCATTATGGAGATTGCGTCAATCTAATCCTTTGCGTAAAAGTTCTGGAGGAAGAAAAAAACTAGACGTAGAAGAAGCACGCTCTCTAGTGTTAATCATTTGCTATTTAGCTAAACAAAATCAAGAATTACTTCGTCGTGCGGTTAGTCTCTTAGAACAAGTTACCCAGCAGCAACAAGAACCTCATCATACTGCCTTGCTAGGAGAGTATCTTGATAAGTTTATTAATAGCTATCAAGAGCGTATGGAAATAGAAGCAAAAACCACACCAGAAAAATTATCTCACTTGGCTCTTAAACTGTTAATTGATTTATTGTTTTACAGTGGTAATAATGGTCATCGCTTGCTGTGGTTGGCAATACTCGATCGATCTCAACAATAATTTTTTTATTGATTTGTTTTAATTAATAATTTCCTATGTTAATTACTCGTCGTTTTACTCCTCCTACTTGCACTCTAGAAATAGAGGCAAACAGTTCTGTCTTATCTCGCTGGACAAAGCACAAAGCAATTAAAACTATCTACTTTCAACTTAGTTTTGACGATCCTCGATTAACAGAAGAACAACAAGTCACCATCAAAGGCGATCGAACTCAATTAGAACAACTATATCAAGCAGTTAGTAATTATATACAAAATTTTTTGCAACAGTCTTCCTTAGAGGAAATTGTATCTTCATCTCAACCGTCTACTCTGGTTGCTACTACTCAACCATATCTAAAACCTCAAGGATTAGTTGCTCATGATTTGTTTTTAGGTTCTTTGGGAGATAATAAGTCTGGAGATAAAATTCAACTCGACACAGTCCAATTATTTGATTTAGTTACCGCTTTAGAAGATTACCAAATAGAAATAGCTGCCATACTTAATCTTAATTCTTCTAATTGGAGAAAGTTTCCCTTGTGGGGTACTGCCGTAGCATCTATAGTTTTAGTTGTAGGGTTAGTTACCCTAGGTTTCAACTTATTTAATCGAACCTCTACCAATCTTCAATCTGCTTCTTCCCTACAAGAGTCAGCCCCAAACAAACCTAGCGTTAATCAAAATGAGGTTATTCCTCCCCAAGTAAAGAAATCTCCTGAACCACCAGAAACGGAACGGCAACTGCAAGATCCTCTTTCCTCAGAAGAAAAATTGCCACCACCACCACCAGTAGATTTGCCCAAACCTCCTCCTGCTAATGTTCCAGATTTCTCTAAATACCCCTTACCAAAACCGAATATTGAGCCGAGCATAGCTAAAAAAACACCTAGTAAACCTTCTCCTTTACCTTCAGAACCAGAGCTTACTCTCAACTCAAAACGAGAAGATATACTCATACCAGATGTCCCACCCCTTTCCACATCACTCCTCCCCACAGAAGAAGAAATTATTAATGATTCTGTAGCCAACATAAATCAAGCAGACAAAGGGGATAGTCTTGAGCAAGAACAATCTTTCCAGTCATTAGAATCAGAAGAATCTGATCTTACACCTCAGTTAAAAGAAGTAGAAAAGTATTTTCAACAGCAATGGCAACCACCAGCAGAATTAAAACAAACTCTTGAATATCGTTTAGTAATTGGTTCTGATGGCTCAATTGCCAGAATTACTCCTATTGGTAAAGCTTCAGCAATATTTATCGATCGTACTAATATTCCTTTAATGGGAGAATCTTTTGTTTCTCCCAGTTCTAATAAAGCAAATCAGACTATTCGTCTATTATTAAGTCCCGATGGGGAAGTCAAAACTTTTTTAGAAAGCAAGTAAAGCATAAATAACAACTGTAATGCCTATTTTTATCAAAATTGAAGAAGGAATTGTCGATAAGCCAACTTTCGATCGATATGTACCTGCTCATAAAGAGTATATTCGCCAATTAATTATCAAAGGACACAAAGCTCGCTCTGGCTATTGGAAAGGGTTAGGGGGTGGAATGCTTATTTTTGAAGCATCTTCTTTAGAGGAAGCCAAAGCGATTGTGGCACAAGACCCATTAATTAAAAACAACTGTGTTACTTATCAACTTTATGAATGGTGTATTGTAGTTGAATAGAATTAGGAGTTCGGGAGTTCGATCGACTCATATGCATTTTGGCTGAGGAAAAAACTCCCTACCTACTTGCTACTTGCTACTAACCTGTTCCTCTTTACTTCCATGACTAGGACAGGGAGGAGCAGAAATAGAACGATCTAACCAACCAACAGCTTGACTAAGACGAATTAAAGCTTCTTGGGGCTGTTTTTTTAATAAAAAGACTAGGGCAGAAGCCAGTTGTTGTCCTGCTTGAGCTTGCCGATTAGCCTTAAGACGATGCCAATCAGAGTGGGAGATGGCTAGACGTTCGGCTAAAGCTTGTGCTAACTCGATAGTACTGACTTCTTTGAGCAAATCTTGGTTTTTTAATTTAGTAGTTTCAGTCATGATGAGTTACGATTGAGTAGTTCTATTTCTTTGACTATATCTCAAGTTATGTCTGCTCAAAACTCAGGGTTTACTCAAGATGATAACCAAGAACTAGAACAAATACTAACAGATTTAGAGCGATCGCTATCAGAACTGCAAGAACGTCATGCTCAAGTCAAGCAAGATTATCAAAAACGGATAGAATTGCAGCAACAAAAAGAAACATTAAAGCAACAGCAACAAGATAATCAAGCCAGAGAACCCATCAAAACCCAATTACGATATATACAGCAAGAATTAGACAATTTGGAAATTAATCTAGAAAGCCGTTTACTTAATTGGCAACCCTTCTGGCAAGCAGTAAGGATGGGGGGTTTAGGAGTGATTATTGGTTGGTTACTTAAATCTTGGGCTGGATGAGGGAGAGATGGAAGAGAGGGGAGATTAAACTTAAAAGTTGTCTCCTCCCACACTTCCATCTCTCCCTAATTCCATTAAGTTTTCAGGCTTATCCGAACAGTATTGGGGGCTATGGTCTGAACCAGGTTCAACCCCTTCTACGCCCCGTCCGTCTCATCCACGCACTTTTCCCCGTCGTCTGAAATTCTTTGGCAATATTCACTTAGCTTTCACTATCAATTTCAGCAATAATTGCTGTTGCTTGTTCACAAAGAACTTGATGGGCATGACCATTAGTTGCCATAATGCAGCCCCATTTTTTGACATCTCCCTGATTGTAATAAACAGGCTTGCCATCAGCATAAGAAAAACCACCACCAGCTTCAGTTAAGATTAATTCTGGTGCAGCAAAATCCCAATCTTTAGCAGCAGACTTACCGGAGAGAGATATATAAATATCAGATTCTTGTTCGAGGATGGTAGAGATTTTACCGCCTACACTACCCATATATTTTTTTCCTTTAAGGGGTAATCTGTCAATTAGCTTTTGAAAGCGTTCATCTCGGTGAGTACGACTAACAATCAGATACATTTCTTCAGGGATGTTACGTTCTGATACTTTTATTTGCTTAACTTGTCCATCACGGGTTTCGACAAATGTACCGTTACCTTTAGAAGCAAAATATAGTTTTCCTGCTTCGGGAATACCCACAACTGCAATTACAGGACGACCTTTGTAGGCTAGGGCAATATGTAAACCATATTCTCCAGTTTTATCAATAAAGTCTCTGGTTCCATCAAGAGGATCGATAATCCATACCCAATCTTTCGCTATAGGTTCTGCTTTTTTGACATCAAAAGTTTCTTCAGAAAGATAGCCAAAGTCTTCCGTACCTAGTTTGGCTTGTAATTGTGCGAGGATATAGTGATTAGCAGCTAAATCTGCACTGGTTACGGGTCCACCTTTCTTTTCTTCTTGAACATCTAATTCATCTTCCTTGTCTCCTCCAGAATAATAAGAGCTAAGGATATCAGCCGTACCCCAGGCTACAGAACGAGTTAGTTCAAGAATTTCCGCTAACTTTTCGGTTCGATCGATGTTCATGCACCATGTCCCTCTTGATTTTGTAAATTGTCCAACCGAAATTATGCCATTATTTCTGATTGGATGCACGTGGCTAAGATATTACTAAGTTAAGATGATAGTCTTTCCTTCACTCACTAAATAATCCTAGTAATGTTGCCAAAATTGCCCCAAAAATAAAACCTCCCGCGTGCGCCCAATAAGCAGAACCACTACTACTTTCAGGTAAGCCAAGAGATAATACACCCTTAAAAGCTTGATATACAAACCAGAAACCGAGGAAAAAAAAAGCAGGAAGTTTTTTGGTAACAAAAGGAAAGAGTATAATTTTAGCGTGAGGATATTTAAGGAGATAAGCTCCCATAACTCCAGCGATCGCGCCACTAGCTCCCACAGTGGGAATCATTGATTCCATTGCCACAACCCACTGAGTTAAAGCAGCTAAAATACCACAAACAAGATAAAAAACTAAAAACTTAAAGTGACCCAAACATTCTTCAATATTATTGCCAAAAATCCACAAAAACAGCATATTAAAGCTAATATGGATTAATCCACTGTGGAAAAACTGCGAAGTAATCAGGGTATAGACTTCTGGGACAGATTGATTAGGTGGATTTCCTTGTAAGCTAGCTGTTAATTCTCCAGGAATTAGGGCATATAGTTCAAACAAATAATTCGATCTTTCTCCCAAAGATAGCTCATAGAAAAAAAGAATAATATTAATTGTGATCAATGCATATACTATAAAAGGGGTTATATTAACTGGGTTTTTATTCCGAAAAGGAACCATAAGCTATGTGGTTGTAATTAAATAGAAATTTAGTCAGTAAGACTTACGGACGAGGCACAAAAAGTAAGCGTGATTTCATCATTGTAGATACATAGCAGCCAAAGTATAGATAAGTAGGTGGGTGTAATTAATTATAAAATGAGGGAAGGCAGAGGAAGCAGGGGAGAAATAAAACGCTATCTATCTTATATTTAATTGCGTTCAGCTACTTAAGAACAATAAATTGTATGAATCATTCGTCATTAGTTATTTAGTCACAGAGAACCAAAGACTAATGACAAACGACTAAAAATAATACATAAAAACTTTTACAATAACCGTCGCAGAATGATAAGCCCAGTGTCTTTAGACCTGGAATGAAAAACGAGCAGCGTGGTTTTTGCATGCCACCACCGAGGTAGTTGTCGGTGACAGCTAGTTTAGGATAGAGTAGTGCGACAAATTTTGTACTTTTTTTGGTACTTTTAACCTAGATTAGAATCCAACGGATGACCGCGAAGCGCAGAAACTTTGGAGAAGTCAAAGCAATCCCCGATAACGAATAAAAATTAAAATAGCTGCCCACGATCCTAGAGCAACTTTTATTGCCACTAGAATGTTAAGTAGAGGGATCACCCCGCCACTGACAAGGGTACCTAACTCCCCGTAAGGTAATTCTATTCCTGCCAGAGTTATAGCGGATAAGACCAGAAAAATAAGTACCGAAATTTTCTCCCATTTGGCAGCGTGCCAGTGTTTATAGATTCCCTCCATCAACTGAGATGATGAGGTAATGGCAATCAGACCGATCGCTGTCCCTCCAGCTACTCCAGCAGCAAAACCGCCTCCTGGGCTGAGATGACCACGGATTGCCAGTTCGATACTTACTAGAGCGGTAATAGTTGCTCCTAAACGGGCCAACACTATCGATGATTGATCGCTAAATTGATAGATTTGATTAGAGGGCTTTTCATTGGCTAATAGATAACGCGCGCCCATAATCGCGATCGTAAACACTATTACTTCAAAGATCGTGTCATACAGTCGATTTCTAAATAGAATACCTGAAACTGCATTGGGTACTCCACTGTCTTGTACTATTGATTCAACAATAGACATATCTGATGCATCTGCTGCTGGATTAGGCATGATCAGCATTTTGATAAACAGAGCTAGTCCTATGGCAATATATACTCTTTTCATTAATGCTTCTCCTCTGGCTTCGGTTCACTGACATAAGTCAGCGTTGTTTCTGATGATGACAGTTCATTTTTCATGATGTTATAGAGGCGTTTAACCCTGGTCTTGGTTTGGTAAGGTTTAGTTTCCTTATCGTCTTGATCATCTTGTTCCAGAGGAGATCTGCGAATACAGCTTGTATGGATCTCTTTATCTTTCAAAGCTCGATCTAACTCTTGGATATCCTTATAAAAAATTAGTTCAATCCGCATATAGTAATTACGGAAAACTTTTTGTAAATCAGTTAAGAGTTGACCAAAAATGTTTTGGAGTTTGTTTTCTTGGAGAATATTCTCGTCTACTTCCTGCAACTCTTCGCTAAGGACACCAACCCGCATTACCATAGATGAACGTACTGCTATTGCATAGAGGGTGATTGCCAACATAGTACCTACTAAAGCTTCGGTTAATGCTACATCGGCTGCCCCCCAAATTGCATAAATCATTGCTGCTATTGCACCTAGTACCCCTCGGATTACTAAAGCATGATAAGGATTAACTTGGAATAGTACCATGCATGCAGCTAAAGGCAACAGGACAGGTATAACGTAAAGATAGCTATCAGTCATGATCACCTCTAGTACTAGAACAATAAGCTAAGACATACCCCAGCATGGTGTTCCAAATCGCCAAAGAAATAATAGCGAGGATCAGCAGGGGCCATTCCGAGGGTATCTTCAGAAGTAGACCAAAGACGATCGCCATCGAACCCAAAGTATCCCCTACTGAAAGACTATGGAGCTTAAATAATACCGAGCGATTTTTGGTGAGGTGAGAAGTTCCCCAAAACCAGAAAAAGATTCCTATACCTATGCAGATATAACTTAATACATCAATAATCGAGTTTTCTATCATGCGTTCCTCATTCTTTTCATAATGTGTGCCATTAGCATGAATCCAGCATTACCCACACTGAGAATAATTACGGCGACTACACCAATCATCCAATCATCGCGCAAGACAGATACCATGAAAATCATGATTGTTGTCTTAGTTGAAATACTGGACAATGCCAACATCTTTTGCCAAATATTGTTATTCTTGCATACCTCAACAATGGGTATGAGTAAAGTTAAAATCATGGCAATCAGGACTGAGTTCATGAAGATTATGTTCATGATTTTTTCCTCCGTTGAACATGGTGTACTTCATATTGACCCTCTTCGTGATATTTCAAAACAATGGTCTTGGGAGTAAAAGTAATCACAAATATGTCCAGAAATATCAGTCCTGGTGTTCGGTTTGGTCTAACTTGCTCCATAATTACTGCTTCTTTATTATGAGGACGGATGATTATTTCCAATGCCTCTTTATATGCTTGAGGAATAGCTATTATGGTTTCCCCCAATGCCCGTAACCAATCTTTTAATGCGCCTGGGTTTTTATAGCTATGTGGTAAGATCAACGCCACACAAATACCAATCATGATGTTGGCTACACTTAAATCCGCCGTAAGTAGAAACCAGATCCCTAAGCGTAATATCAAATTTAAATAACCAACCATTGCATTACCATCCAGAAGAGTGACATCAACATCAAAGTCATAACACCGATTAAATGTTCAAATTCCTCCAGTACCCGAGGAAGTTTAATTACTAACCGTTTAAAAATTAAATTATATGCTATCCAACCAGCAGCAATAGTTATCAGGGGTTTTGTTGTATTTTCTATTGTATATGCTTGATAATACAAAACGTTTGCCGTAATCAAACCACCAAGCAAAAGTATCATTGCTCGCCAAAAACTGGGTTTGACATCGGTCTTTCCGCCATGGGGCAAAAATATGAATTTGGCAAACGATATAGCTGTTCCCACCGCAGCAATATTCATGGCAATAATTTGCCAGTCTAAGAGGTTTTTGCTGGTTAATATCTTTGCCCCATAGCCAGCTAATAGAGGAAAGCCAGAGATGGAGAAACTAGCTATAGCTGCTGCAATCCAGACCGCAGTATTGATCGGCTGATGGTGCAGCTCTTTGAAACTTCGACTGGGTAAAGAACCCGAGATTAGGAATAAGGCTGATTTGACTAAACCATGAGTAAGGGCATAAAATCCGCCTACAACTGGTGCAGCAAGAATAAAGCCTAACTGGGAAATAGTATGAAATGCCAGCATTCGCTTGGTATCTTTTTCAAAGACGGCAAAAAATACTCCCAGAAGAGCCGTTCCTACCCCAAACATCCTGACGATAGGATCGATTTCTTCCATCATCAGCGCACAACGCACCAAAGGAAAGACTCCAGCTTTGACCACTGCTCCCGAAAGCATTGCCGATACAGGGGACTGAGATTCAGAGTGGGTCAGAGGTAGCCACAACCCTGATACAAAGATACCTCCCTTAGTCAATAGCCCCAGAAAGATAAAAGCAATAGCCTCTGGTGGTGCATTAGTTAAACCAGCAAAACTAAACGAATAGTTTGCCTGATACACTAGTGCTGTACCAACCAGATAGAACAGCATCGTGGTGTTGCTAATAAATAGATAGCGCAAGCCTACCCAAATTGAGCGTTCAGTGCGCGGATAAGTAATTAAAAGAAATGAAGCAATACTAATTACTTCTAAGGCTACATATAAACTAATAAAATCTGCACACACAAAGGCAGCATTGACACTGCCATGCAAAATAATAAGTTGGGTATAGAAGAAAGCGGACTTATCACTGCCTTGACAGTAGAGGAGGACCGCGATCATTACCAGTGCATTAGTTAATATAAAGTAAGCACTCAACTCATCAACCATTAGGGTAACACCGAAATTATCGAGTAATTCCAGCGTTATCGGTGACTGATCTAAAAAGATCTTAAACGCATATCCTGTCGAAACTACGGCGACAAACAAGGCGAAGAACCGAGCGAGTTTGGGGAGCAGATAAGCACTAAACCCCATAAAAAACGGTAATATAATACAGGCGATCGTAATAGTACTCATGGCGTATTGTTCTTCTCGACTTTGTGATGTTCCAGGGTAGGATTATTCTGTGACAACTTCATTACGCCTACTAGCATTAGGGCTTGAATCGAAAAGCCAATTACAATTGCTGTTAATATCACTGCTTGGGGAACAGGATCAGCATAAGCTACGTCTTTAGTATCATCAAGAATTGGGGTAAAAAAGCCCTTTAGTGATGCAATCAGCACGTAATAAGAGATAACTCCTGTACTCATGACATCCATAGAGATAATCTTCATAAATAGATTTTTTTTAGCAATAATGCCAAAAAATCCACACATAATAGTGGCAAATACACAAGCTTCTAGCATGATAATTGCTGATTAGATAAGGATTAATTGTAAAAGCGCACCTTCTTTGAAGATGCTACCTAGATCGAGAGGTTAATGTTGAGTAGGAAAAAAAGAAGATATCGTTAGTTGGTTCTCCTTTACTCAGTCCCTATTAACCGTTGGTAATAAGGATTAAATAAGCAATCTGGGATATTTGGTAATACAATGACCAAGAAATAATTAATCATAACAATCAATGGGAAAATTGTTATAATATGGACATTGTTGCCCTATAGTCAGAATAAGCACAAAAAACGATTCCTAAACATCACTTTCTCTCTTTTTTTTTGTTTGCTCTGTTTGCTCTGCTTTTTAATTGGTGGGAACTTAAATTAAAACGATAATTAGCGTTACCACACTTACTAGAATACAAAAAAAAGATTAAATTTCCGAGTAACCAGTTACTTAAAGATTATATATCGATATAATCCGAACCTGGCGATAGAAATAAAAAACATTGGTTGTGAAGAGCGACTTCGGCACAAGTTTGACTTAGCTTTTTATCTAAAAATTTGCTGTCTAAATTGTTAAGTTATCGTCCTCGCTCCCTTCCCATTTAGAGAACGGGAGGGGAATGATACTCGCGCTCTAAGTTTTTGAAGCTAAATTGGGTTTCTCAGCCAGTTGTTCTTCCTCTTCCTTGAAGGCAAAACGTAATAGAGGAGGAGCAACAAAAGTAGTTAAGATTACCATAATAATAATCGCTGCTTGCAATGGTTTATCTAAAACACCGCTAGCTGCACCAATACCAGCAAAGACTAAGCCTACTTCACCACGAGGAATCATGCCAATACCGATCGCTAAACGATTGATTTTCTCTTGACCAAAGATTGACCAACCAGTAATAATCTTACCGATAATAGCTACCACAATTAAGAAAGCTGCAATAATTAAGCCTTGACGATTATCGGCACTAGTGGGATTAAGTACGCTGAGATCGACTCTTGCACCCACAGATACAAAGAAGACAGGAACTAAAATATCAGCAATCGGAATAACTTGTTGGTCTAACTCTTTGCGTTTGTCAGTTTCATCTAAAACCAAACCAGCAGCGAAAGCACCTAAAATTGCTTCCAAATGAATTGCATTAGCTAAAAATGCCATCGAGAAAGCAAAGATTAAAGCAGGGATAACTAACTTACCTCTAGTTTGTAATTTTTCTGCGATCGCGACAAAACTTTTGTTAAAAAACTTACCTAAAAAGATCGAACCCAACAAGAAAGCTGTGGCACTAATAATTAAATAAACTAAATTGAGAACATCGACATCTCCAGTTTTTGCTAAACTAGCAACTACCGCTAAGACAATAATACCGAGAACGTCATCAATAACTGCTGCACCGACAATAATTTGACCTTCTGTTGATTTAAGCTGTCCTAATTCCGACAATACTTTTGACGTAATACCAATACTAGTAGCCGTCAAAGCTGCACCGGCAAATACCGCAGGAATAGTTGGCATCCCAAAGATTATTATTAGTCCTAATGTACCAGCGAAAAAGGGAGCAACAACACCGACAACAGCAACAATAGCAGCCCTTACACCAACTTTTTGTAATTCTCTTAGATCGGATTCTAAACCGATTTCAAACAAGAGAATAATTACTCCTAGTTCGGCTAAAACAGAGACAACCTCACTTTGGGCTGTAAATACTGCCCCGACATCTTCAGGATTTAAACCAGCAATCTGTTGCAAAATAGTCATCACAACTGAATCGCTAGCGGTTGCACCTGCTTCGGGAAATACTAGTAAGTGCAAGGCAGAAACCCCGACTACTACACCAGCAACTAATTCGCCTAAGACGGGGGGTAAATCGAGTAATTTAGAGAGTTCTCCTCCTAGTTTGCTAGCCAGATAGATAAAGACGAGACTAAGCAAAACTGCTGCTAAAACCATTGGTGCAGCTTCAGAATTAGGTTCGGTTGCTAGTAATTGAGAAGAAAAGACAATGTCAGGAACTAATCCACTATGAAATGGTGGTTCTAAATGTATCATGGTTGTGTTTTATTCGCTTAGTAAGATCGCGCAAACTCGAATCAAATCTTTTAAGACCAAACCAACGCATTACTGATGTTCTTAAAATACAGAATGCATTATGTGATTGGATTAAAAAGATTAAAAGGCTTACCGAGCTAAGTATATAGCATTTAGTCTATTGTTTGCAAGCTTTAATTGAGTAAACTCTATGCTGACTTCAGGAAAACTTAATCTAGAGAATTTCTAGCTTATATAACTGATTGTTCATTTATCGAAATATGTGATAATCTGTCTGACGATCGCCTCAGGAGATAGAGAGACATTAACCACTAAATCTGCTTGCGGTTCTTCTAAGATTTGAAACTGACTATGTAACATCTCTGCCTCCATAAAATGCGCTTGTCTTTGTTGAATTCTGGCGAAAATTTGCTCATAATTTCCCTGTAAATAAATTAAAATAACTTCAGGGCGATCGACCTCTAACATTTCTCGGTAAGAAGATTTAAGAGCAGAACAAGCTAAAATCGCACATCGATCTTGACGGAGAGTATCTTGAATTAACTTTTTTAGTCTTAGTAGCCAAGGTTTACGGTCTTCATCATTTAAAGGAATACCACGACTCATTTTATCGATGTTTTCTACTGGATGAAAATCGTCTGCATCGTAAAAAGTCCAGCCAGTGCGCTCTCTTAATAATTTACCAACAGTAGTTTTTCCCGAGCCAGCTACGCCCATTATGAGGCAGAACATATTCTTAGTTAATAAGGTAATTAATTCTCAATTGCAGATAATAAATTATCAATAACATTTAAATCTAAATAACTAACATCTTGAAT
>JBFRWE010000275.1:0-3470 GCA_051439345.1 Xenococcaceae cyanobacterium | reverse complement strand
AGAAGACGACGAGTAAGAATTCCTGTTCCTGGTCCAATTTCCAAAACGCGATCGCTTTTTTTTAACTCGGCTGCTTTTATTATCTGTTCTAATACTTTTTCACTACGCAACCAATGTTGAGCAAAATGTTTACGGGGTTTAAAGTGAGAATGCTTTGAATTGCTCTTTTGTTCAGGCATAAACTATTTTAATACTGATGGGGAGATAGGGAGAGAGTTTAAAGGTTTGTTTCCTAACTAATAAATATGCAAGTTAAATGTGGATTAACTTAATTAACTGGCAAATAATCTACGAGATAATTTTTGGTGCTGCATTTGAGCAATATCGATACTAGGAGTACAAGAGTACATTTCTTCTAAATTCATCAATTTAGCAGTTTGATAAGTTTTTTCTATTTCTGGTGCCAAGTTTAAGAGCAATTTTTGAGCTTGCCTATGTCCTAGGATACTTAAACGAATGGCTGCTCCTAGTAAACTAGTAACAAAATTGTGCAAAAAACATATTACAGCATCTTCTTCTTTTAAGTCTGCTGCTCTAGCAACTACGGCAAAGATCACTGGATGCAAACAATAAATATTACCTCTAGCTGCATCTCGATCGAGAATTTGTAATTGCTTATCTTGCCAGGTAGAATTAGCTACCATCAGTAAAGCTCTTCCGCTTTTACGTTGAGTTTCACGGATTGTTTCAATTACAGTTTGAGCAAATAGATAGCTATCTACCTCTCTTACTCCATCCAAATCATCTTTGGCACTTCTTCGATAAGCATGAATTAATGCTACAACATCTGTTGTTCCTACTTTATAGCGTAATAGTAGCATTAAAAATGTCAATAAATCTTGTGGTGATTGTAACTGTTCGGTTTGTACTAAAGATTCTAATCCATGAGAAAGGGTAAAAGAACCAGAAGGAAAAAAAGAATCAGCTAACTGCATCAAAGCAAGTTTACGAGTAATATTTGTTTGATGACGATCGATCCATATCAAAATATCAAAATAAGTAGCTAAACGTAATTAATTATAAGATAGAAAAGTTTTATTCCTCCTCTGCTTCCTCTGCTTCCTCCGCCTTCCCTCATTTTATAATTAAATTTCCCCCCACTTACCTAAGCTTAGACGCATTTAAACTGCATTCTTCAATTCTGGTCAAGCAATAGGCAAGAGGGAATAGGCAACAGAGAGTATGCAACTTAGGTGAGTCCAAGCTTATCTATTTATTTCATACTGGCAGTGGCATTATATACATATAAGAAAGTTAAAATCAAAAAAGTAATTACTGTGACAACTGTAATAGTTAATGCGGTTTGCATTCTATCTACTTTTTTTCCTATTTCTTTATAGTATCCTCTGATAGTAAGAACTTGGGCTTTTATACCTTTTTGTTGCTCTAAAATTTCTTGCTCGTTCAAAGATCGATCAGAATTAATAATATCATTCTTGATTCCCATCTTAAGGCGTTGCATCTGCTCGGCAACTTCAGTCAGAACACTATAATTATTTTCTTCGATTTTATTGTAAATTTTATCTTGTATTTCTTGGAAGTAAATCTCAATTTTTTCTTTTACAATTGCTTCTATTTCTAGATTACTTTCTAAGCTGGTATTACTAACTAGCTTTGCAGACAACCCTGGTCCTAGTTGAAAATATCCTTTATGTACTGAGCGAATTACTTCAGCTAAATCTTCAGCAGCAGTATTTTTTAACAAGTATCCATTAGCACCCATTTTTAGAGCTTCATTAATATAATACTCATCATCATGGCTACTAAGAACTAAAACTTTTGTTTCAGGGAATTTCTGACGAATAATTTGTGTAGTGTTCAATCCATTCATGCCTGGCATTTCAATATCTAGTAGCACAACATCAGGATTCAATAATTCTATTTGCTCAAGAGTTGTTTTGCCATCATGTGCGCTACCAACAACTTCTAAATCTTTTTCAGTTTCTAGATAAACTTGTAATGCGTGTCGAATCAGATTCTGATCGTCTGCTACCAAAAGTCGAATCATTAAAAGCTCCTGTGCAATAATATTGGAGAACTTATTTAGCACTATTAATCCCTTCTAGAGTTCCCAAAATTCCACAGAATTAACACACTGATCTTGCTGAATTTATCTTAATTATTATTACGAGGGGAGAAAGCTAAGTAGCTGGGAAGAATTAAATCGGCAATAGAAACGTTTTATTTCTCTCCCATCTTCCCTTTGTTTTAAACTTAATTAAGCCTACTTACTCATCTATATATGCTCACTCACTCCATCAAACAGACGACTAAATCTAAGACCCCAGAAATTCTTTTAGGCAAATCTTTAGCTGAGTTAACTGATTGGGTACAACAACAGGGACAACCTGCCTATAGAGGAAAACAAATTTATCAGTGGTTATATCAAAAAGGAGCGCGTTCATTAGCCGATATTTCTGTTTTACCGAAAAAATGGCGAGAAAACCAAACTGATTATTCTATTGGTCGTTCTCGTATTCATTATCGTAGTATTGCTCCTGATTCTACCCGCAAGTATCTCCTTCGTCTTGCCGATGGCTTAATTATTGAAACTGTCGGTATTCCTGCTGCTAAACGCTTAACAGTTTGTGTTTCTTCTCAAGTTGGTTGTCCTATGGCTTGTGATTTTTGCGCTACAGGCAAAGGAGGATTTACCCGCAATCTTAAAGCTTACGAAATTATCGATCAGGTTTTAACTGTCCAAGAAGATTTTGGCGAAAGGGTAAGTAATGTAGTTTTTATGGGGATGGGAGAACCCTTAATTAATCTTGATGAAGTTGTAGCTTCAGTTAAATCTCTTAATCAAGATGTAGGCATAGGAGCGCGATCGCTTACAATTTCTACAGTCGGATTACCTGGGAAAATTAGAGAACTTGCCCAACATAAACTACAAGTTACTTTTGCAGTTAGCCTCCATGCTTCTAACCAGCAATTAAGGGAACAATTAATCCCTAGTGCCAAACACTATTCTTTAGATAGTTTACTAGATGAATGCCGAGAATATGTACAACTTACTGGTAGACGAGTATCTTTTGAATATATTTTGTTATCTGGTGTTAATGATTTACCAACACATGCTCAGGAGTTGGCTAGACACTTAAAAGGTTTTCAGAGTCATGTTAATCTAATTCCTTATAACCCTATTGAGGAAGCAGACTATCAACGTCCTAGTAAAAAAGCTATTCACCAATTTCAAAATTTACTTAAAAATGAGCATATTGCAGTTAGCATACGCTACTCTCGTGGTTTAGAGGCAGATGCTGCGTGTGGACAGCTTCGCTCATCTCGTATTTAGGTACAGGGGAATAAGAATTAATACCAGGAGCATAGGCTTCTATTAGTTTGCCTGTACGAGAACATTGAACCATTAAATAATCGCAATGAGAGCAGGATGTTCTAGTTATGTTGCTTGCTGAACAATTATATCTTTCTGCGCGATCGCCACAGTTAGGACAATATATTATTTGTTT
>JBFRWE010000274.1:0-4802 GCA_051439345.1 Xenococcaceae cyanobacterium | reverse complement strand
GGATTAGTCTATTTTTTTCTGCCCTATCGTGAAGCTTTAGGTGATTATAATAATTGGCACTTAACAGATTTAGAAACTATGGTTTTATGGTTGCCTTTTATTGTTGGTTACTTTATCAGTGAGCAGTGAATAGTAAACAATTAGCAGTCAACAATGAACAATAGACTTGTTGCTTAATAAGAGTTGAAACGTCTGAAAAGTTTACTGTATAAGGCTTAGAGATATTTGCAACCAAAAATCGCTAAATGCCTTGATAGACAAGAGTTTCATCCATTTTTTTGGGTTAATTCACAACAGGTCTAATGAAGCAATTATCATTTTCTCCCTACTGGCAGTTCAGGAAATACCCTTGGCTGCCTTTTAATTACAATTTAGTCTAAACTACAGTTTCAGCAAACCCTAAATAATCTTCTCTTACGTTTTGATAAAAAGGTATTATCGGAATGGAGATAATAATGCTTATTATTACGATTAAGTCAGTGATAGCTGTTGATTTCACAATTTTGTTAGAAACTGTCAAGTAAAAAGCTTCTCCTATTCAATTTTTTTGCTTTATTAGCCCAGCGTCAGATACCAAGAAAAAGTTAGTAAATCAATGGAAGTGGCTTTTTATGTGTGGCATTCTTGCATTATTTTCAAGAGAAGAACGAATTTCTAAATTATCGTTAAAACAGGGGCTAGAATCACTAAAACATCGAGGACCAGATGAACAAAGATTTTGGATTTCCCCGAGTGAGCAAGTTGCTCTAGGACATACAAGACTCAGTATTATCGATCTAAAGGGCGGTACACAGCCGATTGCAAACAAAGATAATTCTCTACATATAATTGCCAACGGTGAATTTTACGGTTTCGAGGAAATACAACGTAATCTGAAGCAATTAGGCTATCAACTACAAACTAATTCTGATAGTGAAATCGCACTTCATCTTTATGATGAATTTGGTAGCGATTGTCTCCATCATCTCAGAGGAGAGTTTGCTTTTGTTATTTTTGACGAACATAATCAATCACTCTTTGCTGCTCGTGATCGCTTTGGTATTAAACCTCTTTATTACACAATTTATCAAAATACTCTTTACCTAGCTTCTGAGATTAAAGCTTTATTTGCTGCTGGTGTACCAGCTAGTTGGGATTCGGAATCATTTTTCATGGTCGATCAAGGAGTCCACATTCCTAGTGGAGATAGGCGTAAATAAGACCACCATTATGCAGTTAAAGCTTTACCTTTGTAAGTCCACTTGAATGGTTTGGCCATTTTATCATTGTAGTATGCAATAAAGTCGAGAATTTTGGCGGCTAAGTCTCCCTGACTGAGAAAACTACTACGTTTGAGAAGTTTCCTCATTAAGATGCTAAACCAAATCTCGATCTGATTGAGCCAAGAAGAGTGTTTTGGTGTGTAGTGAAACACTATCTTATGCTCAGGGTTACTTAAAAATTCGGCTCTGGTTGCCATTGACTGAAGAATCCCATACTGACCTTTTTTGCCTAATCTGGTAGGGGGAATACCCTCATCTTCTGCAACCCAATGAACCAAAGACTCCGATTGATGAATATTTAAACAGTCCATAATTAAATGCCACTTGAGTATTTCAGGATGAGCTTTAATCATTTGTTGCACATGGAAAATAAAATCTAGTTCTGTCCTAGTTTGACCAATACTTTCATGTAAGATTTTGCCACTACTGACATCAAAACTGGCAATTAGGGTTTGGGTTCCATGACGAATATACTCAAATTCCATTTTGACTGGTTGACCTGGTTTCATTGGCTTATCTAAGGATTTCCTTTCTAGAGCTTGAATGCCCGTCATTTCATCGGTACTAACGACTCTTTCTCCTAAAATTGTTAGATTTTGCGCCTGTTGATACAATTGACAGATGTTTTTGATTTTTTCTTCAAATTTTGGGTCGGGGGGGGATTCAGCCAATATTCTGAGGAGTGTGGTTTTAAGGTGGCTTCGCAGAGTAATCTGCCGACGTGCCTTGTGGAGATACTTTCAACTATTCCTTGTTTGACCATCTCGAATGCTAATTCTCTTGATGTCCAATGACTGATTGGTCTGCCATATTTTTCTGGTGGCTCACAAGCGATGGCAAATAACTTCAATACTTGTTCTGTAGTAAATTTAGTTGGAACACCTGGTCTTTCTAAGTCCCATAGTCTTTCTAGTACAGGGATTTCTCCTTGCTTTCTCTCTAACCATCTTTCTCGCCATAGTCTTGCCATCTCTCTACTTATTCCCAATTCTCTTGCTATTTCACGATGATTCTTTCCTTGAGATGCTAGGAGTATAATTTTGGCTCTCTTAGCAATTTGTTGACTAGTATTATGACGAGCTATAATCTTTGCTAGTTCTTGCTCTTCAATATTTTCCAACTCTATCGGTTTCGGAGCTAGCCTTGGCATCTGCTTTTTCTACCATCTTGGTTTACTTCTCATTTTACTCTTGATTAACGGTAGCTTTATCTACGCCCACTTCCACTAGCAGTGTCAAGCAAATCTTAGGTTTTGTACCTGCTTGGATGAAACCTATGCTGAAAAAGTCTTTAGATTCATCTTCTATCTATGCTTCAGAATTCGTGAATAAATTTAATCGTCGCGATGCTTACAAAATTTTTCTCAATCATATTGATGTGCGAGCCCAACTTAAAGGAAGAGAAGCGGTTCATCAATCATTATATTTATGGTCGAAAACTATTTTGCCGAATTATCTTCTAAGGTTGTTAGGAGATGGAATGGAGATGGCTCATTCGATTGAAGGACGGTTACCATTTTTAGATCACGAAGTAGTGGAACTGGTAAGAAATTTTCCTGTTTCCTATAAAATTCGTGGTTTAACTGAGAAATTAGCTTTGCGAGAAGCAGCAAAACCTTTTATTACTGATAGAATATATCAACGACAAAAACATCCTTTTTTGGCTCCTCCATCTACGTTTCAAACTAATGGAGCATTGAATCAATTAGTTCAAGATACTCTCCGTAGTTCGGTTATGTCATCTATACCCTTCTACGACCAATCAAAAGTAATTAAACTATTAGATGAATTACCTAATATGAGTCGTAAACAGTTAGGTACAACAGATACAGTTTTGATGAAAATCCTTAGCACTTGTATTCTTCAAGAAAAATTTAGAGTGAATACATCAGCTATTATTTAACTTGCTTCTCTGTTTATCAACATTACTAAGAGTGAGTCAAACTAATTAATGATAGCTTTAACAAAAATTAAATATAAAATTACTAAAGAGAAACTTTACTTTGCAACATTAGAACTCTTGCAAAAATATTTTCTGATATGATTAGAGGTCGTTTTTATTCCAATTTGTAATAGTATCTACATTTATCTGTAGTTTTCTTGTAATACAAAATACTAGGTTGAGATTGTGATTCTATATCCTTGAAACCCTTATTCTTTCGTTAAAAAAATCATAACTCACAACTCCGTACGCGCAGCGACTACCGAAGGTCATTCCGAATTCCGAATTCACGTTGATCCACCTTTAGCTTAAAATTTAGTTTAAACTCCAATTTAAGACCTAAACATTCAAATATTTATTCTATGAGTGAAACTTTTAGTCAGACTATCTGGCTAGTGCCTTTATACGCTTTAATTGGTGGTATGTTTGCTATTCCTTGGTCTCCTGGTCTGATTCGTCAAACAGGACCTAGACCATCGGGTTATATCAATACCTTGATGACTTCTGTAGCATTAGTGCATAGTCTATTAGCTCTTTTAGAAATTTGGCATCAGCCAGTTAATTATTTATCATTTCAATGGCTTCATGCTGCGGATTTGAATATCTCTTTTGATATTGAAATCTCTTCAATTAATATTACCGCACTAATTCTAATTACTGGTTTAAATTTAGCTGCTCAAAGTTCTGCCATTGGTTATATGGAAATGGATTGGGGTTGGGCACGTTTCTACTCCTTACTGGCTTTGTTTGAAGCAGGGATGTCAACTTTAGTTTTGTGTAATTCCCTCTTCTTTAGTTATGTAGTGTTAGAAATTCTGACTCTAGGAACTTATTTATTAATTGGATTATGGTTTAACCAATCTTTGGTAGTAACTGGTGCTAGAGATGCTTTTTTAACTAAACGGGTAGGTGACTTAATTCTGCTAATGGGGGTAGTTGCTTTATTACCCTTAGCAGGAACTTGGAATTATACGGAATTAGCTGAGTGGGCAAAGACCAATACAATTGACCCTAATGTAGCAACTTTACTTTGTTTAGCTTTAATTGCAGGTCCTTTGGGTAAATGCGCTCAATTCCCTCTCCATCTCTGGCTGGATGAAGCTATGGAAGGACCAATGCCTGCGACAATTTTACGGAATACTATTGTAGTTTCTACGGGGGCGTGGGTATTAATTAAGTTGCAGCCAGTACTCGCATTATCCCCTGTAGCTGGTAGTGTCATGATTGGTATTGGTGCAGTAACAGCAATTGGTGCTAGTTTAATTGCGATCGCGCAAATTGATATTAAACGCTCTCTTTCCTATTCTGTTAGTGCCTATATGGGCTTAGTTTTTATTGCTGTAGGAACCCAACAAGACCTAAACGCCCTGAGATTGTTGTTTACTTATGCCATTGCTATGTCCCTATTGGTAATGAGTGTTGGGGGGGTAGTTTTAAACAGTATTACTCAAGATTTGACCCAATACGGTGGCTTATGGTCCCGTCGTCCTATTTCTGGCATTTGTTATCTCGTTGGTGCAGGTGCTTTGGTTGCTTTTCCTCCTTTGGGCGGTTTCTGGACATTAACCGCAATGGCAGATAATCTTTCCCATACTCATC
>JBFRWE010000273.1:0-11786 GCA_051439345.1 Xenococcaceae cyanobacterium | reverse complement strand
GATGTACATTAGCTCTAATAATTAAAAAAATATAAAATGATTGATTTCTCCAGTTACCTTGTAGAAGCTAAATAAGCTTTCTTTATTTAGTAATAATTACACATTGTAGAATCAATATAATGCTTAGCATCACCGACGAAGATTACTTTAGTATTAAGTGAGTCTTCTACTTCTGTCTTAAGATCAATAAAGTTATTTTTGTTTACCATTGAGAATTCATCAATGATAATTACATCAAAACTTGTTATTTCTTCATTCCCTTCACTAATAAATTCTTCTTTGCCTGTTTCTTCATTTAATACTGCTTGCTGACCCAGTAATTTAGCGACAGTAGTAACAGGAATAGTTATACCTACTGTTGATGCCATCTTCTGTAAATTCTTAGCTGCTTTATTAGTAGGGCTAGCAGCTATAACCTTATATTGAGCCGACCTTAACCACTTAATTAGTTGACAGATAGTAAAGCTTTTACCTGTACCAGCGTAGCCAGTTAACCTAAAGAATTTTTCTTCAGAATTAACTATAAAATTCTTCATTTTAGCTATAGCTTCTGCTTGGTCAGTAGTTAGGTTGAGAGTAGTTATATTAGTCATAATTTTTCTTTTTTTGGTGTACATTTCCCCTTATAAAAAGGAGAAGGCACACCCCCTCAACCGCTTACAAAAAAAAGAAATTGCCCCATAGTCGTATGATGTCAAGTACTTGCCCGTAGGGTCGGAGCGGAGCGGAGATACTTGACAGCAGCAGACGGGGCAATATAATGCAGCCTAAGCGGTTGAGGTACATTGCCTCTCTTTCTTTTCTGTAGTACACTATCTCCCCTTATAGGGTAAATGCTACAAAATATATGCCTGAATTTTGGGGTATCAAAGTATTAATATTTAGTCACTGTGTTACAATAACAGTAACCAGGAACAATGGCAGTTATCTTTAGCTAGGTAAAAGTAAGTTGGATATAAACAGGCAACCACCAAGCCTGTTTTTTTGTAATTTATTATTGAAAAGCTATACTGTATTTAGCAAGATTAAGTGTCTGGATTAATCAGCTATGGAAGTAGTCAAAAACGGAGTAGGTTTTCTTAATTTCCCTATTTCGTTTTTTTATTAGCTATACTTCATTTGTCACAGTGTTCCTTCACAATTTTCCATTCAAAAAATACTAGGTAGCTTTTGTATTTTTCTACCTAGTATTTTCTTTATTTATTTAGTTATTAGTTATGATTTTTTTTCAAGTATTTTGTACATTTTTAGTTCTGTTCTTAGTTTTTCATTTTCAGCTTCTAGGTATTCTATTCTAGCTTTTAGTTTTTCTACTTCCGATTGTTTATTTTTTGCTCGATCCGCAGCCTCATTAGCCATCTCAATTTTTCTGTCAATATTTCTAGACTTAAGATAAGTTCCCTGATTCATAGTGATACTATGTCCTAAGCTATCAGCTATATCAGCAGCATATAATCCCAATTGATGAGCGCGGTGATTGTAAGCATGTCTTAAAGCATGAGCAGAAAAGCCGTAATTGTTTCGACGAAACCAGCGTACTACTGAGCCAGTACATCTTCTCATTATGCCATCTTTGTTTTCATACTCTAGCGGGTTGTCTATATCTGGCAAGTTTAGTTTGCTTACTAGATTGAATTCTTCTATCCAGTCATAGCCTTTTGGCGATAACGGGATAGCCATACGAAAACCTGTTTTCGTATCTCGTTTAATAGCTAAAATGTGTCGTTTATTATTGGGATCTGTTATGGACGGTATTACTTTGTTACCACCTTGATGTTGCCTTGCTAGATTTAAACTATCATCGTCACCTAAATTTATTTCTACCCAATCACCATCTTGGAGCGTCACTGGTTTATCCCAATTAGCTATATTCCATGCTTCATGTACCCTTAAGCCGTAAGTAGCCAATAAACCATATAAGAATTGCCATTGGGCATACCTATGTAGATAATTTTTTGGACAATTAGGTTTAGGCTCGAACCTTAAATGGTAGATACTAGCTATCAGATTATCGCTAGGAACTTCCCTAGTTTTAGTTTTTGGCTTATTACCTGCCTTGTAGTGTTTAATTATTTTTTCAAATTCATTTAAAGAAAAGTAATCACAAAAACAAATTAAAGCTTGTATTGTAGACGTTCGAGCAAAACTATTTTTGTCGGTAACTTCGATTATCTCTCTAATTGTTTTTTCGTTTATAGGCTCTTTTTTTCTAGTTAGTTTTGCGTCTAAATGACGAAACCTCCTAGTCCAAGCACCCATAGGGGATTTCAGACGGACATTTTCCCTAAACCAATATTCTTTATACTCAGTTATCATTTCTGCACAAGTTAACTGTTTTTTGGCTTCATTAGGCTTGCTTCTCCCCAATAGACTATTTAGCCATTTGTCAGAATATTGACCCGCTACAAGCTGATTAGTAACCATAGCAGCTATCTTTTCAGCTTCTCTTATTCCGTCTTTAGTATAGGAACAACCTGAGCCTTTCTGTTTTTGACCGCCAAAATTAAATTGTAATGATACTGTGTTACCAGTAAGTTTCAGCTTACAGCGTTTACCGTGTTTACCTAATTTACCTAATCGCTCATTAGCAGCATCAAGAATTTTATGCATCTGAAAACTACCATCGCTTGGTAATTGCTCAGAAAAAAGCCTCTTGCCCATTGTTTACTTACTTTTTACTTATTTATTCCTACAGTAGCTTTAAAGCTACTGTTATAAAAAGTATACAGTAACTTTACTTTACTCCTAACAAAAGTGCCACTAGGTGACTAAAAATTTTGCCTAGAAATCCTAATTTGCTCATAACGATTCAAAAATTTTTATAGCTCTGAATTAATAAAGTTGATAACTATTTATTTTTATAATAGCTTGGGCTAATAGACATTTTACAGTTTAAAGCTATTAGCTTTAAGCCTACAGATATCAGCGACCAAAAAAGACAACAACCATTATGCCGATAATTAAGAGAGAGATTCCCGCAATAAAACAAATGAGTAATAACGATACTTGTTGTTCTAGTTTTTTATAATCAGAACGCAGCTTGAAAACTTGATTTTTAGTAAGCTTGAGATCGTTAAATAGATCTTCGTGTACTCCGCTTCCACGAGCATCAAAGGCCTTTTCTAGCTTAAGCAAACGTTGATTGAACTCTTTTTCTATTTCAACTAAATTATCTTCTAATCTCTCTTCTAACTTGGTTAATCTGCCTGATTCTATAGTAGTTCCTAGTTCTCCGTTATTATGAATCAGTTTTTCTAATAATCCAGGTCCAAATTGAGAATAACCTTTGTATATGTAACGTATAGCAGTAGTTAATTCAGTAACGGGAGTATTTTTCTGTAAATAACCTTTTGCTCCTGCTTTAATAGCTTGATTGAGATATTCTTGCTCATCGTGACTACTCAAGACCATAACTTTAGTTTCAGGAAAACGTTGATTTATAATCTGTAAAGTCGTAAAACCATCCATTCCTGGCATCTCTAGATCGAGAATAACCACATCAGGATTGAGTAAGTCTATTTGCTCTAAGGCTTGGACACCATTCTCTGCACTGCCTACAACTTCGAGATCAGATTCTGCGTCTAAATTCATTTCTAACGCTTGCCTAACCAAGTTCTGATCGTCAACTACCAGAACGTAAATCATATTTTGCTATCCTAGTTTTTATCAATAATGTAATTTGAACCTTCGGAAAAATAAAAGCTATAGTGATGTAGATTAAGTGTTAAAAACAATCTATCGTCATAATACCCGAAGCATAACATAACCACCCGACTATTCTCTGTGATAAAAACTTCAATGTTTTCAAAAATGTCTTCAAAGATAGATAATTTCGTCTAACAGTTGTTATCAATGGCAAAAGTAAAATTAGATAAGATTACTCGCCAGTTTGACCATCTCATCGCCATCGAGAATATTAGCTTTGAAGTACCAGATGGTCAATTTTGGGTTTTAGTAGGGCCTTCTGGCTGCGGAAAATCAACTATTCTCAGAACGATCGCTGGTTTAGATTCAGCTACTAGTGGTCAACTTTATATTGATGATATCCCAGTTAATAATTTACCTGCTCGTCAACGGGATGTTGCCATGGTATTCCAAAACTATGCTTTATATCCTCACATGAGCGTAGCGGATAATCTGGCTTTTGGCTTACGAATGCGTAAAGCAGACAAAACTCAGATTAATAGAAGAGTACACGAAGTAGCGCGATCGCTTAATATCGAACACCTACTTAAGCGCAAACCCAAACAACTATCGGGAGGACAACAACAGAGGGTAGCTTTGGGAAGAGCGATCGCTCGTCAACCAAAAGTCTTTTTACTCGATGAACCTCTATCTAATTTGGATGCTCAATTAAGAGATGATACCAGAGCAGAGTTAAAACAACTACATGCTCGTGTTGGTATTACTACGATCTATGTTACCCACGATCAAATCGAAGCCATGACTTTAGCCGATCGCTTGGTAGTTTTAAAGGAGGGCAGAATTCAGCAAATTGGCACTCCTCAAGCTGTTTATGCTCAACCAGCTAATCGAATGGTAGCAGCTTTTTTGGGTAGTCCACCCATGAATATCTTACCTGCTACTTTTACTGAAGGGAGTTTTAGATTACACCACCAATCTATATCTATTCCTGAAACTATTAAGCAACAATTATCACCTCATCAAGAACAAAGTTTCGATCTGGGTATTCGTCCTGAAAATATTCGTATTGCCTCAACTGACTCGATTAGCGATTTAACCGCTTCTATGGAAGTGGAAATTGATTTAATTGAACCTTTGGGTAAGGAAATTCTAGTTAAAGCGAATCTACTTGATAGTAATATAGCTCTTAATTTTTCTGCTCCTGGGCAGTGGAAGGGGCAAAAAGGCGATCGCCTTTCAGTAGAATTGGATTTGAGCCAGTTGTTTGTTTTTGAACCTAATAGTGGGAGAAGTCTTTTGGTAAGTAGTTAGTAGTTAGTAGTTAGTGATAACTTATTTTCTCAAATCATGACTATACTATTTATGCTGCTTGTTTCAGAGTAGAGTTTTTAGCTAGTTTGCCATCTTCCATATGGACAATGCGATCGGCTACATCTAAAACACGGTCGTCATGAGTAACCATGAGAATAGTACTCCCTTGTTCTCTAGCTAATTTTTGCATTAAATTAACTACATCACGACCAGATTTACTGTCTAAAGCTGCTGTTGGTTCATCGGCTAAAACGATCGCAGGATGAGAAACTAAAGCACGGGCGATCGCTACTCTTTGTTTTTGTCCCCCAGATAGGTTATGGGGATAATATTCAAGTCGATCGCTTAATCCGACATGTTCTAACATAGCACCAGAGCGATCGCGCATTTCGGCTTGAGAATATTTACCATGCACTTCTAAACCCATCTGTACATTTTGGAGTGCTGTTAAACTTTTATGGAGGTTGTGCGCCTGAAAGATATAACCGTTATTCCGTCTTGTTTGAACTAATTCATTTTTACTTGCACCACAAAGTTCTTTCCCCAATATTTTTAAACTACCAGATTGAGCAGAACGTAATCCACTAACTAGGGTTAATAAAGTAGTTTTACCAGAACCAGAAGGCCCTGTCATCAGGACAATTTCTCCTCGATTAATTTCTAAATTAATATCAAATAAAACTTGTTTATGGAGTTGTCCTTCCCCAAAATAATGATCTAGATTTTGGACAGAAATTACTGGTTGATGGTTGATGGTTGATGGTTGATTGTTCATGGTTAGTTGTTAGTCATTAGTTGTTCCATATCAATACCAATGACAAAGGATAAAGGACAAAGGACAAATTAAAATATATCCGCAGGATCGGCTGACTGTAGCTTATGAGTTGCGATCGAGCCTGAGATACCACACATCACAACTGTTAATATTAATACGGTAACGGCTCTGGATGCAGGCATAACTATAGGTAATGCTGTTGCCATGGCGGTTAAATGATATAATCCTGCTGCGATCGCTACACTGGGAATAAAGCCAATGATAGATAAGATTAGAGCTTCTTCAAACACTACACTGAGTAAATAAGAGTTTTTATAACCCATAGCTTTAAAAGTGGCGTATTCTGCCATATGATCGTTAACATCGGTAGAAAGCACTTGATAAACGATGACGATACCAACAATGAAACCCATCATTGTACCCAGAGTGAAGACAAAACCAATAGCACTTCTGGTTTGAATATAAATTAGTTCAGACTCAACATATTCTTCATAGGTATAGGCTTTAACATCATCAGGAAGATGGGTGTTTAAGTAGGTTCTTATTTGTTCTGCATGAGTTGCTTCTTTTAGATTAATTACACCCAAACTAACCATTGATGGTTGTTTTCGGGGAAATAAGCGCATAAAGTTTTGATCGCTAGTAATTAATGCCCCATCGTCTTGAAAAGAAGCTCCTAATTCAAATAAACCACCAATAGTTATGGTAGTTCGCTCGATTTCTGTAGTAATGGTTTGCCCCTGTTCAATTTGGCTAATAACTTGGTCATATTCTCCCCTAGAGGCTTGATCAAATAAAACTGTATAAGGGATTTTAAGTCTATCTAGTTGGCTATTGATTGCTGGTAAATCAAAAGCAGGCTGATCTGGATTAAAGCCAATTACTGTCATCGAGGTTTTCTCTCGATTCTGGGGATTCCGCCAGCTAATAGAACCCACATAAATAGGTTCAGCAGATTCTACCCCAGGAATATCCATCGCTTGATAAAGTCTTCGGCGCGGAAAGGTATAGGGTTTACTAAAATTGGTTGCTTGAGTACTCGTTAAAACAATATCTCCCTTGATTTTTCGGGGGTATTGGGTGTTACTTGTATACAGTGCATTCATAAAGCCTAGTTGCATAAAGATGAGGATATCTGCAAAGGCAATCCCCGATATGGCAGTTAATAACCTAAATTTTTCGTGTTTAAGTTGTAGCCAACCTAAAGGAGTTCTATTTTTTAGTGATTTAAACATAATGGTTAATTGCTAATTGTGAGGTAGTGCGTTGGGCGGGTTCCCCGACTTGAAGCAACTACCGAACCCGAAGGGCTAATTGCTTAATCAAAACAAGTTGCTACTCCTTACTTACTACTGGGGCGCAAGCCTTGCACCCCTACTTCCCCCGATATATCAATCCTGACATTCACCAACAAATTAGTTAATCCTGCTACTTTTTGGCTGGATTCTTCGTCTAGCATGACTTCTACCTCTACTATCTTGGCATCTATATTAGCTGTGGGATCGGTGTTGACTACTTGCTGTCTTTCTATTTCCAAACCAATATGTTCTACTCTTCCTGTTAGTTCTCCTGATACGGCACTACTGGTAACGGTGGCTTTTTGTCCTAATTTTACTTTGCCAATATCGCTTTCATAGACTTCAGCGATCGCATACATCTGGTTAATTTGTCCAATTCTAACTATCCCTGTATCACTAGAAACTACTTCTCCAGGACGAGTCAGGATTTTAGTAATTGTCCCTGCTTGGGGAGATTTTATGTATGTGCGATCGAGATCTGCTTTGGCGGTTGCTGCTGCTGCTTGGGCTTCTTTAACTTCGGCTGCTGCTACTTCTATATCTACAGGGCGTACTTCGGCTATTTTGTTTAAAGTAGCTTTGGCTTCAGTGATTTGTTTTTGTTGGGCAGTATAAATACCACTTAGGTTGGCTTTGGCTTCGGCTAGTTGTTCTTTGGCTGTCTCTAAAATTAATAGTTTATTATCTCTTTCTGAGGCTGAAATTGCCCCCTGGTTATGAAGTTGTTGATATCGTTGATATTCTATCTGAGCATTTCTTAATTCAGCTTCCATCCGCGATACCATAGCATTTTGTGCTGCAATATTGTTACTACGTTCAGCTTGAAGACGAGCGATGGTAGCTTGCTGTGCTTCTATTTCTCCTGTTTGCGCTCCTGCTTTTACTCTGGCCAAGTTGGCTTGAGCTACTATAATTCTAGCTTCTGCTTGTCTTAAGGCAGCTTCAGCACGATCGCGACTGTCTAAAACGGCAATCACTTGTCCTTTGTTGATTTTTTCTCCTTCTCTGACTAATAATTCTTCAATACGATTGCCTTCGGCAGAGGAAGACACAGATACTTGTATTATCTCTCCACTGGGTTCTAATCTTCCTAAAGCTGTTACTGTTTTGATTTCTGGTATGCTGGCTTCTGGAGTTGGCTCGACTTCAGAGGGGGAAAACTGCTCTGGACTATAAGCAATGATTCCTCCAAGACCAAGAATTGTGGTGGCAAGAACTATCGTTAAAGGAAGAACACGAAGTTTGCCAGATTTGAAATTATGGATCATTATTTTTTGCATTGGTACACCCTATTTATTTTTTTACTAAACTAAACGGTTCAGTTACTATTATAATAAAACTAAACCGATTAGTTTAGCAAGATCCATGGTTAAGTAATTTAACTTACCCTTACTAGAAGAAAACAATTTTCCTCAGTGTGGATGGATCAATGGCTATTTACAGGGTATTGGCGTGAACCCAGAAAAAATAGAACGTCTTCAAACTATATTAGTCAACTAAAACAGATAAAAAATGATCAGCACAGAACCCAAAAATTTAGAACGTCAAAAATCAACAGAGAAAACAGAAGCTATTATTCAAGGGGCAATGCAAGAGTTTCTTGCTCATGGATATGCTGCTACTAGCATGGATCGAGTTGCTAAAGCAGCAGGAGTTTCTAAAGCCACAGTATACAGTCACTTTGGTGATAAAGAAGGATTATTTAATGCCCTAATTAAAATTTTAGCTAAGGATAAATTTAAGACAGTGATGGCGTTGCAAGAGTCTCCATCTTTGGAAAAAGACCCTCAACTATTTCTCCAACAACTAGGCACCCAATTGTTAGAAAATAGCAGAAGCGATCGCGCTTTTCACAATTTTATCCGGATCATAATTGGAGAGTCGGGACGTTTTCCCGAATTAGCTAAAGCGTATGTTAATAATTTAGCCAGACCAGGAATTGAAATTTTAACTAAATATTTTAAGTCTCATCCAGAATTAAATTTACCCGATGAAGAAGCAACAGTAAGAGTATTTATAGGTACATTGGTTTATTATCTAATGCTCCAAGAACTACTACACGGTAAAGATATTCTTCCCCTAGAGAGCGACCGCTTGGTTAACACTCTTACTCATCTAATTACTGTTGCGAAGGATTAGAATTTTCAAGTTCGCTGTTTATTTTGTTAATCAACTAAACCAATTAGTTCAGTGATATGAAGCAACCAGAGAATTTTCGAGAACCACAGACGCGCCACTTACAATTAGCAGGTTGTCTTAATCTGCGGGATTTGGGTGGCTACGCTACTTCTGATGATAAGTTCACGAGTTGGCGAACTTTATTACGTGGGGATAGTCTCCATCGCTTGTCACCAGAAAATCAGCAAGCAATTATCGAATATGGCGTAAAAACGATTATCGATCTGCGCACTCTATCTGAGGTAAATAGAGAGCCTTATGTTTTGAGCAAATCGCCAGAGATTAGTTATTTCAATTTACCGTTAATTGAAGAGGAAGATTTTCCCCAGTTGATGGCCAAAAAATCACTATTAGAACATAACTATTTTTCTCTAGAAAAGCGATCGCCAAAGATCAAAGAAATTTTGGAAATAATTGCTACCAAACAAACAGCAGTTGTAATTCACTGTGCAGCAGGAAAAGATCGAACTGGAATAATTATTGCTTTGTTATTAGCTATTGCTCAAGTACCAGTTAAAACTATTGCGCAAGACTATCAACTTAGCGATCGCTATCTGACTTCTTTCTATGCCAATATCCAGGAAGAAGCAATTAAAAAAGGCTTTGCTCATATGTTGCTATCTCCAGCAGAAGTAATTATGGACACATTTAGCTATTTAGATGAACATTATGGTGGGGTAAATGGCTATTTACAGACTATTGGTATAAATCAAGAACAGATAAAACGGCTTCAAACTATACTAGTCAACTAATTAAAAACTACATAGTTCATCGCCCAGACGTTGTTGACAGAAAGCTTTTTCCGAAGATGTTAAATCTTGTTCCTGTAGATCTCGTCTCAGTACCATACCATTGTGTCCTGCCAGAAAACGAGGAAGTCGATCGTAGTTGATTAGTTCCAGAGTTTGCATATCGTAGGTTGTATAGGTAGAGAGTTCAGTAGAATCAAAGTTAATATCAAGTACGGTGATTGTTTTGCGGGGTGGCAAGTCGCTATCAATTAAAGTTCTAGGGCCAGAACCAAGTGCGCCTGTATGTAATAATTGCAGTCTACCCCGATAACCAGGATAGTAAGCATGGTGATGACCACTAATATAAGTATGAACATGATATTTTTCTAACATTGCCCGTAATTGTTCACTATTGTTCATCACTTCTCCTGGCTTATCGCGTCCTACTGCTACTCCATACAAAGGTAAATGTCCTAGTAAAATTCGCATTTTTGCCTGTTGTGCCTGAGTACTAGCTAAAGTTCTCTCAACCCAAGCTAATTTTTCTGGGGGAATATTACTAGAAGAGCCGTCCCAAGCCATAAAGAAGATATTGTTATAGGTAAAAGTGTAGTAAAAAGGAAATTCGTCGCGATCGATAAATTGAAGACCTGGGTTGTGTTGAGGATTATGCCAGTATTCCCTTGCTAAATCTCGCTCCTGTTGGAAACGATATTTTCCGTCTATGCCTACAGCACTAGAAGCATCATGATTACCCATAGTAAAGCCATAGGGTAGTTTAGCCTCACGAAGAGGAAAGGCTATATGTTCATCAAACGCTGCCCACATAGCTCTAATTTGCTCAGGAGTTAGGCTCGGTTTTTGACCTGCTATCATATCCCCACTGCACAATACCAGGTCTGGTTGCCAGAAGGGAAGAAGGTTAATGGCTTTGTCAACTTCAGGCTCATAATCTGTAGAACCATAAGCAGAATTAAGATCGCTGATTACTACAATTCTGACATCACCACGAGAGGGATTATCTAAATCCTTAGAACCTAAATTATCAATAATAGCTACTGTTTCAGGAGGTAATAAGGTCGAAGAAAGATTTTGTTCTTGTGTAGTGGCAAGCAATTGATTATTCTGAAGTTTAGTAGCCTCACCATTGCTATGAGCTATCTGTGTACAGGCAAAACAGATACTAAGAAGAATGCCAATTATGAATAGCCCTAAATATCGCCATTTAACCATATTTTATTAATACTTAAAGTGTTAATTAGTTTTATTCATTATCAATTATTGACCTTAGGAGTTTCCCAAAATACCCACAACTCCTGAGAAAGTTTTAACTCAAATCGATTATTCTACAAGAACGCTTAGAAGTAATTATCTCTTTACCCGATGGCACTTTATTACACAAATCTACCCAGACAGGCGATCGCCAAGCTCGCCTTTTTTGCTAATCCTAAGTCCTAAAATAAAAAGAGGAAACCATCTTATTACAAGAACCAGGTTTCCTCTATCAATAAAATTCTCACTGAAATTATAACAATGACCACCACATCTAATACAGAAATTCAACAGCTTAAAGAGTTTATCAAAGATGGTTTTAATCAGATAGATAGAAAGGTTGACAGCAAGTTTAATGAATTAGATAAGAAAATTGATAACAAGTTTAATGAATTAGATAAGAAAATTGATAACGTTGAATCTAGGCTCAAACAAGAAATATCCGAGGTTAGAGGCGATCTCAAAGTTATTGATGCTCGACAAAAAAATGTCGAAACCTCAGTCCAGAAAATACCTGAAATTACCGAAAAATTTGGTGAACTTAAAAACTGGAGACAAATTGCATTTATTATTATC
>JBFRWE010000272.1:0-5716 GCA_051439345.1 Xenococcaceae cyanobacterium | reverse complement strand
CTACCTTGGGTTCAATAAATTTGATTTGTTTCAGACACCTGGAATATTCTGGTTCTGAAAGGGTATGGCCTAAGGTATTGGTAAGCTGTTGGGGAGAAACTAAGCTGGGAGAGATGTTTTTAACCATAAAATTTACTCTAAGTCGATCGAATTAATTGACCACGCTCGATCAAACTCAGACTCATTTATACTAAATTGCTAAATGCCTGATACAAATGCGCTTCAGGCTTTAAGAAATTGGCTTTGTTGCACAAATCGGGTATTCGAGATATTCACACAACAAAGCCTCAACGATTTATCACCGGCGATCGCTTATAGCTTTGCAAGAGGCAGAGATCGCCTATGAGGGTGTAATTGCTTGTTAGAAGGCTGTAAGTTCTTTGACTACACAAGTGAGGGTGTTTGTCCAAATCCCAAGTATCTCTTCGCTACTTTGTCCTTTTAGAAGCCCCTGAAAGACCTCTTCAATGCCTTTAAAAAGGCATCCATAAGCTTCTGGAATACCTCCCCCTCGAATAATATCGGTCATATCGTAAGACAACTCTTCAATTTGACCCTCTACAGGAGATATTTCAAGAATTTGAATACTAGCCATTTAATTTGACTCCTTAATTTCAATTGTGTTTCAATTTTGAATTGACTTTTGCCTATTGCCTATTGCTTTGACCAGAATCTGAGGATGCAGTTTAAATGCGTCTAAGTTTAGGAAAACGAAGGCAGTCAATCAGCCATGGACATTATTCCCATCACTATCCTCGTTTGCCAAAGAAGCTAGATTATACGATCACAAACTCCTGGGTCAATGTCTCCACTAGCGCAGCCTTTCAAAGTCGTTAGGACAAAGTCAAAAAGTTTCTCAAGAAAGAGCTGAAGCTGTTCACCAAGAAAACCACCACCAGTAATATTACCGGCTACATCGTCAGACAAATATTCCATGGGCGTTTCTGCAGGGGATATTTCATGAATTTGAATTCTAGCCATTTAATTTAACTCCTTAATCTCAATTGTGTTTCAATATTCTGAGTGTGCGAGTGTGCAATCGCTCACACACTCACAACTGAAAGCTCCCTCTAAAGATAGGAAAACGAAGGCAGTCAATCAGCCAGGGACATTATTCCCATCACTATCCTCGTTTGCCAAAGAAGCTAGATTATACGATCACAAATTTCTGAGTCATAGGTTCCATCATTGCATCCTCCCAAAACGTCTTGCACAAAGGCATAAAGTTTATCAAGAAAGACATCAAGCTGTTCACCAAGAAAACCACCAGTAATATTACCGGTTGCATCGTCAGACAAATCTTCCATTGGAGTTTCTACAGGAGATATTTCAAGAATTTGAATACTAGCCATTTAATTGACTCCTTATTTCAATCAATCAAAAGTTTAAAAAATCCTGAAGTAGCTAAGCCAAATAAATTACAAATAAGTTACACTAAAGCTTAGGGTAATCATTTACGAGATGATTACCGTATCTAAAATGACTTCAAGTATGCCTTGAGTCTAGAAAAAGTGGTTGAGCGAGGCTATCATTATCATATAGCGTAGCCTCGTCCTTTCTACAATAACTTTAGTGATACGGGTCAAGTGATTACTTAAAACTAATACGTAACTAATTTGGCATTGCTACTTAAGATTCAACATAAAGAAGCATAAAATTACCAAAACTTCCCAGTCAAGTGTTACATAGGGATTGTAATACTTTTTTGGTATATGCAACATATATACACAACATCTGAGGGTAATCGAATCTAATTTATATAACGTTTACCCCATATCTTTTTTTATTTAATTGTTTAAATTAACAGTGTTTTCTTAGTGCTTTCTTCTTTCTTCCTCATTGATACCTCTGAGTTATATGCATAATCAAGTCACTTATTTCGATTAACTTATTTTTTAGTAAATCATTTTAACTATGTTAAAGATTGAGCCCTTGCCTTAGTGAAGTCCTCAATGAAAGAGTAAACTTATGTAAAAAATTTTTGCCGAAATTGCATAGACAAAATCGGCTTTAATATGCTAGGCATTTGCATTAGACTTGTCCAAAAATTAAATTTATGGGAAAAAAGAGAAGAAACTATCGAGAAGTCTTGTATTAATTAATGACAAACCCTTTAGAACATATCCGTACACATCCCAAAGAGCGCTAAGCAATTAATCGGTCTGAGTTTACCTCATACTAAATCCGATTTTAAAAACCAGTATATAATGCAGAGAAAATTAAAAATCTGAATTGATGCCAAGAAAAGCTTATTTAGTACAACATCATAGCTCAGAAGAACTCAAAAAAAGATACTTAAAAAGTCAAGACTCAGTAGAATCGAGAAGATGGCATTTACTGTGGAAAGTATCTTTGGGATGGACAATTAAAAATAGCGCGATCACGCAGTGCCAGCTTCGCTGATCGCTATAGGACTAAATTACGATTATGCTCAAGAAATTCTCAGAAAATATAATAAATTAGGGGCAAAAGCCTTAGAAAATGGTCACAAAAACCCTAAAAAAAGAAGCAGAGGTAAAAAACCTTTATTAACTAAAGAACAAATCGAAAAACTCAAACAAGAATTAGAATCTTTGCCATCACCAGAAGATGGTATTTGGACAGGACCAAAAGTGGCACGTTGGATCGAAAAAGAAACAGGTAGAGAAAAAGTTGGGAATCAGAGAGGTTGGGATTACTTAAAAAAGTGCAGATACTCATGGCAAAGTCCAAGACCGAGCCATAAAAAAGGTGATAAATTAGAACAAGAAATATTTAAAGTTAACTTACCTCTCGTAGTTAAAAAATTAGAACAAGAAAATCCAGGTGTACAAGTAGATACTTGGTTTTTTGATGAGCATAGAGTAGGGTTAAAACCGATCTTAAAAAAGGTCTGGTCAAAGATTGGGACTAGACCAGAAGCTATAGTGAGCTATAGTTATGAATGGTTGTATGTCTATGGATTTGTCAAGCCAAAAACAGGAGAAAATTTATGGTATTTAATCCCCAGAGTCAATACAAAATGGCTCAATGTCGTTTATAAAAACTTTGCTATTGATGCAGGCGTTTCTGAAAAAAAAAGATTCTATTAGTAGAAGATAATGCAGGATGGCATAGCAGCAAAAAAGTAGAAGTTCCAGCAGGAATTACCAGAGAATTTCTGCCTCCTTATTCTCCAGAATTGCAACCAGCTGAAAGACTTTGGCACCTAGTAGATGAACCTTTAGTAAATCAAAATTTTGAAACAATTGATGAGATTGAAGAGATATTAATAAAACGTTGTAATGTTTTAAATAATATGGAAAAAGAAATAAAAGATTTAACTAATTATCATTGGTTAAATAATAGTTGATTAAAAACGGGCTTTCTAAATCGGATTTAGGATAACTTCTCCATCGGGACAAGTTCGACCTGTTCTTTCCACCATGACCGCCATTGTTTTTTAACCGAGGAGTCAAAACATTTGCTCAAGCGATTAGCAAAAGAAGTGTACCACTGCTTCTTATCTCCTTGTCCGATGCCTGATAAATCTATGGCAGCACAAAGGTAATTTTCTCGTTCTAGTCTTTGTTTGACCCTAACCCAGAGACTAGATTTACCCATCTGACGAGAGTTTAAAACATAGCAAAACTCTCCCGATTTGAGCTTTTGATATAATTGCTCATCGGCTGACCTTTCGACATAGGAAGGGGCATCTGGGGGTAAATTCCCTCCCACTCGATAGTATGAAGTCGTAGTCATCTCAAGAGTCATTCAAAGTTAGTAATCTTTCCCGAAAATATTGACAATAAAGTTGACATCTGGGTTGGACTTGATACCTGACTTTAGCAATTAACCCCATACTATCCAATCTATACAAATAGGCAGGGGCGATCGCGATTGGCTCATCCGCTTCGACAATGGTTTTTAACTGTCGCGCTAGGGTTGGCTCTTGCTCTAAGGTTGACCAATGGTGCTGTAGATGATGAGCATAAATCCCTTCATCGGTAGCTGCTTTGTCTAAAAGTTGGGTCAAGGTAAGCTCTGGGTTCATCTTTAAGTTTTTGATGGCTTGATGGACAAGATAGGGATGTCCACCTATCTGTTCTTTCAATTGTTGGACTTGTATTAGTGACCAATTTAATCCATACCTGAAAGCTAATTGTTGAACTTGTTCGTCGTCAAAGTCAGGTAATTTGATTTCTGTCCCTACATTAAACGGGGATTGATGGATATTCAACTTAGGTAAATCTTCCGTCGAGTAAATGACAATCAATCTGAGCTTTGTCCAGTTTCCTCCTGTGGTTTGAGCTTCGCCCCACCAAGAACGCAGTAAGCCAAAAAAGTCAGCCCCAATCGATTGCAATTCTGGTGAGAAGAGTCGATCGATATTATCTATTGCTAAGAGCAAAGGAGTTTCTAAACTCTCTAGAATATACTCCTCAAAATAGTCAGTACAGCCTGTGTTTGGAGTCATTCCTCCCCAATCAGACTCTAAACAGTCTGACAATTTTAGCCGTTTACTTACTCTGCGACAAAGCCATTGTAAAAACTTTGAAGAGTCACTGAGAATTGAAGACTCTAACTGATGTAAGTCAATCCTAACTCGCCTATAGTTTTTTGGTTCGACATACTCAAAAACTTTCTTGAGCAATAAGGTTTTGCCCATCTTTTGAGGGGCTTTGATTCTCAATAACCCTCCCTGTTGCTCGATTTCTTGAAAACAATTGGCTTCGATAGGAGGACGATTGATATAGTAATCTACGTTGATACAGTTATCTTGACTGGCGACTTTTTCCTCAGCAACTGCAACTAGCTTTCTCCCATTACTAACTGGCTTGTTTGGCTGAGGATTGATGGGGGGAGATGAAGACTTTAATTGAATCAGCACAGGGGTCAAATTCTCCTTAATTCCTGCCATTCTTACGGCACTGCATCCCAATTTATGAGCAAAGACATAATCTTTATCTGCCCCCAGAGCCTCATAGAAGCTTACGGAAAACTCAATGGCTGCACGCTCTCCAATCGCTTTATTCATACCAACAACATAAGGGATGTGTTGGGCGAGCGCAGAAGCTTGAACTTGGGAATAACAAGCATTGAGAACAACGCACTTGACTTGTTCGGCAAATAATTCAAACAGTCCTGCTAAGGCTTCTGCATCGACTAACTTGACTTGACCTGTATTATCTTCAAAAGCTAAGCCTTCTTCTCCTGTCCCATGTCCTGAAAAGTGAACGATTTGAGGGTTATTGTCCAAAATAGACCGTTGAATATCTCTGGGACGTACCGCCGAAGCAGTAATGATTTCAAAGTTATTTCGTCCATTAGACCGTCGGAATCCTTCCTTGATTTCCCTCACTTCCTCATCCAATCGCAGTTGAGTTGTTCCTTTGGGGTTAGCTGAGAGGATTAGGATTGTCTTAACTGAGGGCAAATCGCTCATAAAGTTAAGGTTTAACTATGAAGCAAACTAAACTACACATCCCCTAATAGTATCGGAGGTCTGACTCTGCCTTGCTAATTTTTCGATAAACTTTACAATCGATTAGAAGTCAATAAGGATATTAAACCAATTATCAAGAAGCCAACAAAGGTAACAAAAGAGTTACAAAATAATAAACAAGAGGTGCGGTAAAAACGTAACTATCGGTACGGTCTAAAATCCCTCCATGACCTGGGATTAACTGTCCTGAATCTTTGACTCCTGCGTCTCTTTTCATCATCGATTCCGTTAAGTCACCGAGTAAGCTAGTAA
>JBFRWE010000271.1:0-8600 GCA_051439345.1 Xenococcaceae cyanobacterium | reverse complement strand
TTAGTTTCAGTTAATTTGGTCTCAGTTTCAAATAATGCGGGTCGAAGCGAAATTATAGTTTCACTTAATGTGGGCTGAAAACGCCGATAATTTCGGGTCGGAGTGATTATAATTTCAGTCCGTTACAATTATCAAAAAACTCGTTCTTCAACAGCTTGAATTATGCTTTCAACTCGAGTTGTGAGATATAACGGAACCGTTATTAAGTCTTTCTCTGATTGCCAGTCTTGGTACTTGGCTAGTGTTCAATCCACCAGAAATATTTCGCCAACAGCCAGTACAAAATAGAGCAGAGAAAACAACAGAGATAGCCTTCTTTGCTCAACTACCCCACACTGAACTAGAAAACATCGCTCAAGCCATTACAGTTAAAGTTCATGTAGGGGATTATCGGTAACTGCTCAATAACCGCTGGGGGCGATCGAGGATAAAAAGCGATCGAGGATAAAAAGCGATCGGTAATGAAAAGACAACCGATGGTCTCAAGTAGGGGCAGGAGGGGCTGAAGCTCTGGCTCTAATCACATCTGGTAGATAGGGTTACAAAAAAATATGACAAAGTTGGACAGTCGCGGAAGGGGGCTTTTACATCAAGTTTTTGATTAAGGTACATTGACCAAGGTTTATTGAAGCCCCCTTCGCGGACAAATTGCCCCTATTTTTAGCACTTATTTTAGTATTTATGTATTAAAATTCGGGGCAATTTGTCCCATTTTACGAAAAAACTCTTGGCTCCAAACCTATAACTAGGGGTGGAATGGGGGCTTATATCATCTTTAGCCTATGGGTGAGAAACGAGATCTTTACTATTTAAGCCCCCCTCCACGACTGTCCAACTTTGTCCAATATTTCTCTCGGGGAACAGTGTCATCTTTTGTGAGGCGAGAGAGTAAATACTGCCAGAAGGATAAAGCTAATTTACGACAAGTTTTTTTCAGACCGATAAAAGTATCTCTGGCTCGACGACCATTGTCATGACGAGTACCACCACTAATTTTTCGTTTGGTGACATACTCTCGAATATCGTTCTCGGCAGCATTGTTATGCAGAGGTGTTTGGGGTGAATCTAGAACCCGCATTAACTCATCTTTATGAGCGCAGAACTGCTGCATGACCAAGTTTAGACCATAATGATGGGGATAACGCTGCCCAAAAATCTCATCAAAGCGTGTTTCCAATCTTTCGCGCTCTGGGAGAGTGGGTTGTTGTTGATAAATTTTCAGTTCACGGTAGTAACTCCAGAGAGGATCCTGTACTTGTTTAATCTCTTGTCGCTGCTGTGCCGTTACTCCATTGAGACGGCGAAGGCTGAGTGACCTGTGAACCCAACACAGAGCGTGGACTAAAATGGCAAATTGTTTGGCTCCATCACTGAGAACAATCAGCTCTGGTGAAAGTCCATGCTCGAGCGCACTTCCTAACAGTGCTGCCTCTGTTACTAATTTAATTGCTTGTTTACTGGTTATGCCCAAGGCCTCTAAATATTGACTCCATTCTCGATCACATCTGCTAATAACCTGAGAGTCAAATTTGAGTTTGGATAGATGGCAGGCTGCCAATTTCTGCTCTGACAAATACCTGCGAGAATATTCATTGAGGAGGAAGTCTTGATGTGGTCCTCGTAGAATCCGCAAGTAGTTTTCCCGACTTTTACTTTTGGTACTGCTCTCTGTGAGCAAACAGATCATTGCCAATGACTGTACAATATCCGTTCTGCCCCTGATGGCGGGATCCTGGATCATCAGTATGTATATACTCAGCTGTCTCTAAACCCGTCTGCAAGACTTGACTCTGCTCCCTATGAAAGTTCTCTTTCTCTTCCACTAGGAGTCGGTTCACTTGACCTGCCGAAATATCCACTCCTAGTTCCCTAAGCTGCTCAAGAATTAAATTTTGTGGGACTCGGCACTGGTGGTGTTGATAGAGGGTGAAGGAAATTAGAGTTGGACCATAATGTCCTTGATAGGGGGAGGGTAACTTCCCGACTATTGTCTTTCCCGACACTGTCACGTACTCGGCTAGCAAAAACCTGATGTTGTGTCTATGAAGAACTAAATCTTGTACATCGTATTCTCTATAGCCGTTAAAAGTAGCATCTTCTGGCAATTCCTCTGGCTCAACGACTCGCTCTTCATCTACAACAAAGCTTAACTTCTTACTGCGTTTTTCTGAGCCAGCTCTTTTACCTTTTTGTTGAGAATTCTTGAACTCTTGATGGAGAGTGCTTGGTCTAATTTTCGGTTTGCTCTTTAGTTTCTTGGCTGCTTTTAGTTCAACGTCTGCGACCACTAACTTTTTTTTCTAGCTTGGCAATTTTCTCCTGCTGCTCTTCGATTATTTGCTGTTGATTTTTGATGATCTCTTGCTGTTCGGCGACGCTTGTTCAACAACCAATTCACCAAGGGTGTACGTTCTACTTCTGAAATCTCTATCGGCAGCTTGTCAATTGTCATTCTGATATTAAAGCAGATAGAGAGTCCTTTAAGCAACCCGATCTCCTTGGATTGCGATCGCCCCAGCGGTTATTGAGCAGTTACGATTATCGCGGTTCGGGTATTCTTATTGCTAGAGATAAAAATGTTTATACTGTCCTAACTAATGCTCATGTAGTTAATCAAGGCGATACTCGCGAAATTGAAACTGCCGACGGATGGAAACATCATGTCCAATGGCAGTAATATGAACGATGAAGGTATTGATAATAAATTATTTAAAAGTTTCTGCACACCAGGTTAGTCAACGCATAAATACTTACGTTTTATTTACTCCCCTACTAAAGCGCATAATTAATATGCAGAATAACAATACTCAAATAAAAAACTGGGATGCTCCCTGCATAAAAAAAAATTTTTGGTCTTATTAATAATTAGAAACAATAGCTAAAAAACGTAGGTACTAGTTACATAAGTCAAGCCTCGGAGATTTTAAATGTTAGACCGACCAATGCAAGATTTTATGGTTGAGAAGAATTGTGATGGTTCTTCATTCAAAAGAAAATATGCAAATTTACCTTTAACTTCTATTGTTCTGCCTCAAAATCAATCTAGACGCTATTTTGATTCTCAAAAACTTTCAGAGCTTACTGAATGTATCCGACAACATGGAATACTCGAACCCCTTATTGTTCGTCATCTTTCCCATTTAAACGGTAAATACGAATTAGTAGCTGGAGAAAGACGTTACCGAGCTGCTAAGGAAGCAGGTTTAACAGAAGTTCCAGTTTCGATCTTTCATCTTAGTACTGAAGAAGCAAGTGCAATTTCTTTATGTGAAAATTTACAACGAGAAGATCTCAATCCTGTTGAGGAAACAGAGGGAATTTTAAGGCTTTTGTCTTTGCGATTAAAGATGAGTACTCCTGATGTTATTGCGCTTCTCTACCGTATGCGAAATGAAGCTAATAACAAAGTTAGTCAAAACGTTTTGACTAATACTCATGGTCAAACTATTAAAGCAGTATTCAACTATTTAGGGAAAATAAGCTGGAAGTCTTTTATTACTTCTCGTCTTCCCTTATTAAAGTTACCAAAAGATCTTCTTAAAGTTCTAAGACAAGGAGAAATTGCCTACACTAAGGCCAAAATTTTGGCTTCAGTCGAAGATATCGAGTTACGAGAAATTTTGACTAAGGAAACTATTAGTCAAAACTTATCTTTATCTCAACTCAAAAAAAGAATTCGACTATGTGACGAGCGAGCTTCGTCAACACAGACTTGGGAACAGAAAGCAAAAATAACTATGAAGCGTTTAGTTAGGTCTCGTCTGTGGGAAAACCCAACTAAAAGACAACAAGCAGAAGAGCTTTTATTGAAGTTAGAACAGTTACTATCTGAGTAATTTAAATCCTGCTGATATTTTTGATTTTTACTTTTTCTCAAGATTGTAGTTATTAAAGCAAATAGATTCTTATCTACTCTTCTTGAAAATAATTACCAAAAAAGTTGTTTTTTATAACTATTTCTTAGTTGCCCCTGACATTTATACTCAGAAAATATAGTTGACTTAAATAAGATTTTAAATAAATCTTAAGAGCGATGATTAAAGAAGATAAAGCAAAAATTAAAGAGATTTTTCTTATCTATTTATTCTCGATTGCTACTTATCATGACTATAAAACAACTCTGATTTTCTCTTAATTATTTCCAGGGGGGCTGAAATATATACTTAGAAAATATAGGTACAAAAATGTAAATGTTAAAAAAAACATTTTTGATTGAATTTACTCACTCTTATTTCACCCTAAAAACATTCTATTTGAAATGAGATAGCCAAAATTAAATCAACAAGGAAAAATCGATATGATTACCAAACCAAAATTAGTTCTACTTGGTATATCTAGTTCCTTGCTACTTACATTGGGAATAGAATCTAGAGTAGAAGCTCATATGGATCTCAAAGGTCACTCTCACGATAGTAATTCATCTTATTTCTCAATTCCATTGCAAGAAGAGGGAAACCTAAATAATCCTGTAATTGTGCCACCAGACGAAGAGCGAAAATCAGTATGGTTGTTTAGTGACAATGCTACTTTTGCTGCAACTGGAGCGGATACAAATGGGCAGATATCACTATTTGACTTTACGACACTTCCAGGTGGGCCGATCCCACACTATCACACTAGAGAAGACGAGTTTGTTTATGTTGTTGAAGGAGAAATATCCTATCAACTAGAAGATACTGTCTTTACTGCTACTCCTGGAACTTTTATTTCTAAACCTAAAGACGTTCTTCATGCCTTTGTTAACCAAGAGGAAACGCCAGCACGTCACTTGGAATTTGTTATTCCTTCAGGAGTTGAAGACTTTTTTTCGACATTAGGGCAACCTGGAGAGCCAACTGCTCCTCCTCCCCTTCAAACTCCAAACTCTGAAGATTTAGGTAGAGTTGCTGATACCTTCAATGATTTTGGGATCGAAACTCCAGACTCATTAATCATTGCTCCCGATCAATATAATCTTGAGAAGGAAGGGACTCCTGAAGTTAAAATTTATCGTCCTGGTGAAGTTGAAGGAGAAGTTGGAGCTACAATTTTTCTAACCAATGAATCGTCTGAAGGCTCAGATAACCTAAGCCAAACAGAAATACCCATCACTTTTGCCGATGGTGAGAGAATAAAGACAGTCCCTATTCCTTTGACCGATATTGGAGAAAATCAACAAGTTACTCTAACTTTAAGCGCTCCCACCAATGGAACAAGCATCGGACTACTGCAAAATAAGGCAATTCTTACTACTGGAGAGAATAATACCTATACCATCACGAATGGATATACGTCGGATGATTTTCCCGAATTAAACCCCAACCCAGACAGGGAAGCCTTTTGGCTAGGTGGAGATAACTACAGTTTTGTAGCTACTGGCGCACAGACAGAAGGATTATTATCTCTATTTGATGTATATGTCCCACCAGATTCAGCAACTGACTATCTCATCTCTTCACCAGTCGCTCAGGCATTCTATGTCTTAGATGGAAATGTGACATTTCAGTTAGAGGAGCAAATTTTTACGGCAACCCCTGACACCTTTGTCTATCTTCCTAAAGGCAACTCCTATGCCCTAACTAACTCAGGGACAAAATCAGCACAGACCCTGTTATTTAGTACTTCATCGGGACTTGAAAATTTTATTGCAGAGACAGGCATACCAGGAGATAGTTCCTCTCCTCCACAAGAATCGATCCCAGAACCTTCTTCCCCATGGATTTTATTAAGTCTTTTTGGGTATGGCGCAGCTTATCTGCGAAATTCTCGAAAAATCTAGCACTTACTGTAATTTAGCTAAATGAACTTTGGAGGATAATTATGAGACCAAAGATTATTGATACTTCCGCTCTTAATGAAGACGGTAAAAAATTTCATTCTAGAACTGAAATTTATGCTACCCGTAATCATTTTCCTCTGATTGCACGTATTTTTCTATCAATTTTGTTCATCTCGACAGGAATCAGCAAAATTATGAACCCTGTTGGAACTCAAGAATACATGGCTGCTAACGGTATACCTTTAACAGGTCTCTTGTTAGTAATGACGATCGCCGTAGAACTTCTAGGTGGTATTTCTATTTTGCTAGGTGTTAAAGCGCGCTGGGGAGCAACAGCTTTAATCTTATTTCTGATTCCAGCGACACTGATTTTTCACACTAACTTTTCCGATCCCAATCAGATTACTCAGTTTCTCAAAAATTTGGCAATTATTGGAGGTTTATTAATGGTAATTCAACACGGTTCTGGCGCGATCGCTTTACGTTTTCGTCGTCGTGTTAAATAAAGACGATCGCCTTTTCGACATCAGATATTAGTTAGTAGTAATTTAAAGGAATTAAACACAATGAAAGTCCAACATAAATCTTCGTCAACAGTTGCAAATACAAAAAACGAAACTAATTTATTTAGTTCTTTGTTAAGAAACGATCTTCAGGAATCTTTGAATCGCAATCATATCGATCCTGTTACCCTAAGTACTTTTCAGAGAATTTTGTTAACAACAGATGGAACAGTTACCGATATTCTAGAGGCTTACTTGTTCGAGCAAATTCGAGTAGTCAAGTTATCCGAGCAAATCGTTGCCTTAGATCGCGAACTCCCATTGATGGATTTAAAGAAGGGAACAGAAGTGATTGTGAGAAAGATTTTGCTTCAAGGAAAAATTAGTCGCAAAAATGTTATCTATGCAGAGTCTATCGTTGTCCCCGAAAAACTGGAAGAAAGGTTTAGAAATGCCCTATTAGAGACTAAAGTACCCATTGGCAAAATCTGGTTTGAACAAAGAGTAGAAACATTTAAAGAGATTTTAGATTCTAAAAAAGAATTTGCAGGGGACTTAGCCAATTACTTTAATATTGACCCATCTGACGAGATGCTTTCTCGCACCTATCGGGTAGTAACTAATCGCCAACCCGTCATGATGATTACCGAAAAGTTTCCCGAAAGTTATTTTCTCAAAAAAAATGTTTAGATTCCTAACTAATCTAGCTATACTCTCAGTTACTATTTTTGACCATGTTGAGGTGTCTATATGCTGACCCAATTACTAGCTGAAGCTGTATCTAATTATCCAGAGAGAACAGCTATTGTCTACGAAAACCTAAGAATTAGTTATCAAGAGCTTTACAGTCAAATCGAAGGCTTTAGTAGAGGCTTAAATTCCATCGGTGTCACTCGAAGAAGTTGTGTTGGGATTCTTTTGCCCAATTGTCCTGAATTTGTTATTGCATTTTATGCAGTCGCCAAGCTTAACGGAATTGTTCTGCCTCTCAATCATCTGTTTAAAACAGAAGAGATTATTTATTACTTAGCTGATAGCGATGTCAAAGTCATCATCACAGATTCTAAGCGTGCCAATCTCTGTCAACAAGTTTTTGCTAGTCTCGATCGAGACATAGAATTAATTGTCGTCGATCGAGTTTATACGTCGGCAAGTTACTTCTACGACTTGATTTTGGGAGAAACGTCAGAGAACCAAACTGTATTCCCTACGAACGACGATGTACTTTATCAGTATTCCTCTGGTTCTACAGGAAAACCAAAAAGAATCAGTCGCACCCAGAAAAACCTTTATTATGAAGCGAGAAATTTCGCTGAAACCGCCCAAGTTAATTCAAATGACAACATTTTGTGCGTTGTACCTCTATATCACGCTCACGGTTTAGGTAACTGTCTCCTGGCTGCTACCTGCAATGGAGCAACACTAGTCATCTTGGAACAATTTAAGCAAAAAGGTATGCCAGTAGAAGTGCCTTTTGTTTTTAAAGTTCCCAAGATATTAGACCTGATCGAGACAGAGAAAATCACCATTTTTCCTGGTGTGCCATACATATTCAAGGCAATGGCTGAATATCCTACCAGGGAGCGATCTGACTTATCTACCGTAAGGCTCTGCTTTTCTGCTGGTAATTTTCTGGAAAAGGATATTTTTGATAAGTTTCTGAAAGGTTTTGGCGTTCCTATTCGACAACTCTACGGTTGTACGGAAGCAGGTGCTATTTGCCTTAATTTGGACGAAAATTACCAAGAAACTTGGAATTCTGTAGGTGTTCCCCTGAAAAATGTAGAAATTGAGATTAGTGATGACGATGGTAATGAGTTAGCCGTGGGAACTATTGGCGAAGTAGTGATTAACAGTCCAACTCTCACTAAGGAATATTACAATCAGCCAGAACTTAATCAACAGGCATTTAAAGATGGAGCATTTTTTACAGGTGATTTAGGCAAATTTGATGCAGCAGGACGGCTTTACATCACTGGAAGAAAAAAAATCTTGATCGATACAGGTGGACGCAAAGTCGATCCGATCGAAGTAGAAGCTATTTTAGCGAGCCACCCAAAAATTCAAGAAGCAGTTGTCGTCGGCGTTAAAGAACATCATTCAGGAGAAATCGTCAAAGCAGTGATTGTTGCCAATGAGCCAGAAAAGTTTCCAGAGCCAGAAATTTTCTCTTATTGTCAAGAGCATCTAGCAGAATTCAAAGTGCCAAAAATTGTGGAGTTTCGCCATGAGATTCCCAAAAGTCCCCTAGGTAAAATTCTCAGAAAACACTTAGTTTAACAGAAGGCACGATAGGGAGTGACGAAGAAAAACTTTCAAGTGTATGTTTTTAATCGAGA
>JBFRWE010000270.1:0-5068 GCA_051439345.1 Xenococcaceae cyanobacterium | reverse complement strand
GTTTTATATCGTTGTGCTGATGCTTTTGTCTTTCCCTCTATCAAAGAAGGTTGGGGACTGGTATTATTAGAAGCGATCGCCTCTGGACTTCCCGTAATTACCGCTAATATTGCTCCTTTTACCGAGTTTATATCCCCAGAACAAGCTTTACTCGTAGATCCCCATTCCAGTAATGCGATCGCGCAAGCAATGCTCGATATACTAAATAAAAACCTTGCCGAAAAATTAGTTAAGAATAGTCTATCGATTCCCTTTCAATACTCTTGGTCAAAATCAGCACAGATGCATCTAAATTTATATCACCAAATCAATGTACTGAAGCTTTAGTTAAACTAGCATCACTTGCGGTTAAAAGTATCTTCTTGTCAATCCAATAATAAAGATATTTCATCGCTTTGAGTATAACCATAAATAACTTGCATCTTTTAGCTTCAATTATTTTATATTACTTGTAAAATAAGTAAAAACTTGACCTCACTACTAACTACTAATTACTCCTGAATTATTACGATAATAAACGCAGTTGAAAGCTCCGATGATTTATCGCGGAGATGAAAACAAGCGAGGGACTTTAGTCGCAGTCAGAACTATAAACTTTAGACATCAACTCTTGATAGCTCAATGGCTTCATCCATTGTAAAATGATGGCATGAAAACTTACAAGTTTAAGCTTTACCAACATAAACGAAACAAGCATCTGCATCGTACTATAAATGCAGCTAGTAGCATTTATAATCACTGTATTGCACTGCATAAACGCTATTATCGAATATTTGGCAAGCACTTAAACAAAAATAAGCTGCAAAAACACATAGCTAAACTCAGAAGAAAAAACTCGTTATGGCAACTAGTTGGTTCTCAGGCTGTTCAAGATATTGCTGACAGAATAGAGAGAGCATACCAACTATTTTTCCAGCATCATAGCAAAGGAGTAAGACCACCGAATTTCAGGAAAAGAATTAAGTACAAATCATTCACTTTAAAGCAAGCTGGATATAAGTTTTTAGATGGCAATCAAACGGGCGACACAAGCTCTGGAAATAAATTCCAGAGACGCGCCCTCCTAAAAATAGGTAAGCGGAGCTATAAATTCTGGAAGAGTAGAGAGATAAAAGGGAAAATCAAAACTGTCACTATCAAAAGAAATCCTTTAGGGGAAATGTTCATTTTTGTAGTGACAGATTATATCGACAGTCAAATCATAGCCATGACGGGTAAGAGCGCAGGTTTTGACTTTGGCTTGAAAACTTTCCTATCTTGTTCTGATTCGACCCAAATCCAATCGCCACTATTTTTCAAACAATCTATCAAAGAACTAAAGCTAGCTAGTCGCCAACATTCCACCAAGAAAAAAGGTTCTAATAATAGAGAGCAAGCTAGAAAGAATCTGGTTAGGGTTCATGAGAAAGTAGTTAATCGTAGAACTGATTGGTTTTGGAAACTAGCCCATGAACTAACAGATAGGTTCGATTATCTCTATTTTGAAACTCTCAACCTCAAAGGGATGCAGAGACTATGGGGTAGAAAAATAGGTGACTTAGCTTTCTCTGAATTTCTCAAGATTTTAGAATATGTAGCCGAGAAAAAGAACAAAGCAGTTAGCTACATCGACCAGTGGTATCCAAGCTCAAAGACTTGCTCTGAATGCGACTATGTTTTGTCTGAATTGCCACTAGACACTCGGTATTGGGTTTGTCCTAGCTGTTGTGCCAAACACGGGCGAGATTCCAACGCTTCAGTTAACATCTTAAGAGTCGGGGCTTCGACTCTGAGGGTAGGAGATGTCAGTCAACCTTCGGTTGCTATCTCTGCTTGAGCCTTGAATCCCCCGACTTTAACGCAGTGGAGTCGGGGGAGTAGGTCAAATAACGTCTCCCACGCCATTGAGTAGGAATTTGGAGAGAGGATAAGAAAATCCTCAGTACAGCTAGAGGATCGGCCAAGGGAGAAAGCCAAAATAACCAAGAAACTAAATTAAATTTAGCTGGACGTTGATAGGAAGACGAGGTCGCAATTAAGATAATTAGGCGCAAAAATAATAAGAAAAGATTTAAACTTATTAATGCAACCAGAGTAATTGAAATGTAACCTAAATTAAGTAGTAACAAGGTAATGAGCGATAACAAAAGAGGTAATCCTTGAACCAATAACAAAAACCACCAATCACTCCAGACTTGAAATACCGAAGCAGCATCCTTAAGATCGAGCGATCGCCCCCATTCTCGCCAAGTTTCTTTGGCATCTTCATACATCCTGACTTTAATCAGCTTAGCACCATCGAGAAAGCCAACTTTATAACCTGCTGCTGCAATATTACGGGCAAGAGTTACATCATCACAAAAAGAATTGGCTGCACTGCTATACCCAGCTAATGCTTCTAAGACTGTACGACGGCAAAAAAAGCATTGTCCGTTTGCCATTACTCGTTGGGGACTGGTTGAATTTACCCCTGCTGAATCAAAGCGATAGAGCAAGGTTACCAGTAAGGCTGGTTGTAACCACCATTCCCCTGGATATTGCAAAATAAATTGAGGTGCTAGGGAAATTAGATCGTAACCTTCTGCTTCCGCCGTAATAAGTAAACTGTTAATCAAGCCAGCTTGAGGTTGTGTATCTGCATCTATGCCCAAAATCCATTCACTTTGAGCAGAACTATTTAGAAAGCCATTGTGCAATGCCCAAGGACGACCAACCCATCCTGGAGGTAAAGGAGGATCGTTAATAAGGCGAAAACGAGGATCGATTTGGGCTTGAGCTTTAACTATTGCTGGTGTAGCATCTTGAGAATTGCTATCTACGACAATAATTTCCCCTAGTTCATCACCTTGATTACTTAAACCCTGTAAACAAGGGTTAATTCTTTTAGCTTCGTTAAGGGTAGGAATAATTACGCTAACTTTTCCTGAGAAGAAAGAATTAAAAGGTTGGGGTTGAAGAGGCGATTGACGTATCGCCCCTGGTAGCAAACGAGATAATAAAATCAGAGTCGCCACTCCCTGAAATATTAAAATTCCCAGAGAGATAGCATTTATAAGTTCTGAATTCACTTTTGAATTACTCCAACCGAAGCAATAGAAACTTTTGCTGTACCCGTTTTCGTTGATTTGGAGGTAGAAATAATTTGATTTTTTGCTTTCTCGAAAAAAACTAGTACAGGAAAAATTCCCAACATAACTCCTAAAAATACAGGAGGATATATTTCTGCTGACCAACTCAAAATTGTGGCAAAAGCAAAGTTACTCAAATAAATTGTTACAGGTAATCCTAAATCTTGGTAAGGTAATTTCAGCGGTTTGACCCGCCACAAAATCGTTGCCACTGTCATAAACAATGCACCAGTACCCATCCAACCAGCAAAATTTTGATAAGGCATCCCAAAAAATGCTCCTGGTTGTTCCCAAATCCAAAATGGAATTGAAGCCTGACTCATAGCAGGATCGAGCACAAAATCCCAAGAAGTAAGGCATAATGACCCAAATATTATCGCCAGTAATTGACGCAACCAGGATTCGAGCTTGACTGTTTCTAAGCCAGCGCGAACAATAATATAAGCACTAAAACCTAAATAAAACCAGGATAGGGGAATAGTAAAAGGAACTAAACCAGCAATTTTATAGCCCAAACTACTCAGATAGCGATAGTGACCAAAAGGAAACCCTGTACTAGTACCCAGTAGTTCGCTACTTAAAGATAATGCGATCGCAGGAATCATAAAACTTAACCAATGCCATTTTCCAATAGTTCGATAAGCATATAATGCTACTGCTAGCGTTCCTAACAGCATATACATTACCCCACCACCAGCCATCGACCAACTAAAAATAGTTCGTCCCCATTCAAATTGGGCTAATTTAGCTTGAAATTCGGTATTAGGTAGCACTAAAATAATTCCCGCTAAGCCAAAAACCATCGATACAACGTGACCGATTAACAATAAACGTTCCGCACTATGCAGTTGCTTCATAAAAAAAATTAGATTTAATAGGTATTATGCACCTCAATAGTTTACAAATATTCATTGAAAAATGTATGGAAAAATTGCTACCAATTTTCAAAATTCATCAGAGACTTAGTAGGACAAAGGCAAAAAAAGCAGCATAGAGATATGCTGCAATGATTATTCTCAACTAATGTTTAATTAGCTAAGAGCTTCTTAAAAACTAAGCCAATGCTGCCATTTTCACATCGTTATTAGCCAGAAGTTCTTGTAATTCTTCGGCATCTACAGTTTCTTTCTCAACTAGCATTTCTGATAATTTATCGAGAATATAACGGTTGACTGTGAGAACTTCTTTGGCACGACGATAAGCTTGATCTACTAGATTGCGTACTTCTTCATCGATCGCTGCTGCGGTTTCATCAGAAAAGTCACGGTCTGAAGCAATATCACGACCCAAGAATACATTACCATTTTGACGACCTAAAGCCACAGGACCAAGACGATCGCTCATACCAAAACGAGTTACCATCTGACGAGCGACTCTGGTTACTTGTTGTAAGTCATTAGAAGCACCAGTAGTTACTTCTTCGTCGCCGTAAACAATCTCTTCGGCAATACGACCACCCAAAGCTACTGCCATTTGGTTTTGTAAATAGGAACGAGAATAAAGTCCAGATTCCATGCGGTCTTCGCTAGGAGTGAACCAAGTTAAACCACCCGCACGACCACGAGGGATAATACTGATTTTTTGCACTGGGTCATAATCTGGCATTAAAGCACCAACTAGAGCATGACCTGCTTCGTGATAAGCAACTAATTCTTTGCGTTTTTCGCTCATAACACGATTTTTCTTCTCTGGACCTGCCAAAACCCGATCGATCGCGTCATTAATCTCATCCATAGAGATTTCTGTTAAGTTACGACGGGCTGCTAAGATAGCTGCCTCATTCAATAAGTTAGCTAAATCGGCACCAGTAAACCCTGGAGTACGACGAGCAATGCGATCGAGATCGACATCCTTACTCAAAGTTTTGCCACGAGCATGAACTTTCAGAATTTCTTGACGACCAGCATAGTCAGGACGGTCTACTACTACTTGACGATCGAAACGACCAGGACGCAACAGAG
>JBFRWE010000269.1:0-14822 GCA_051439345.1 Xenococcaceae cyanobacterium | reverse complement strand
ATAATCAATGGCTGGTTATAGCTATGGGCTTTTACGCTGCTAACATGACTGTCAGGGTATGGCGTTGGCGCAGTTTACTTTGGGATATTAAAGCTCTCTCTTTTCGGTCTGTCGGTATGGTTCTGGTAGTTGGTTACGCCATGAACAATATTTTACCCGCTCGCCTGGGTGAATTATTTCGCGCCAATTTCGCTGGACGACGTTGGCGACTTTCTCGCTTGGCGATCGCTGGCTCAATTGTGGTAGAACGAGTTTTAGATGGACTAATTCTTGTCTTGTGCTTGATCCTGGGACAACTATTTATCACTCAAAAAACAGTTTTGCTCAGTAGCTTAACCACAGCAGGAGGAATGTTATTTTCGGGAATTTTTCTAATTTTATGGGTTTCAAGTAGAAGCTCCCAGAAAAATTGGACTATTCCCTTGCTGCCTCTTACTATTACTAAAAAGATTCAAGGTTTTTGCACTGGTTTAGCTGGTCTGCGGGGGATGAGATTGGCTGAAGTTACTGGTATGTCTTTAATAGTGTGGTTGTTAGAGGGAATGGCTCAGTGGTCAGTCTTAAAGGCAATAGGGTTGTCTTTAAATTGGCAGCAGATGTTATCTGTTCTCGGTTTAGTGAATTTGAGTACTCTAATTCCCTCCGCACCAGGTTTCGTTGGTACTTATCAGTATGCCTATGCCTTAGCAGTGGGCTTATTTGGTTATCCCTCAGCAGAGGGAGTAGCTGCTGCGACAGCAGCCCAAGTCTTTCTACTAGGAAGTTTGACCTTAGTCGGGATAGGATTTTATTTCTATCTAAATCTCTTGAAACCGAGAGTAAATCTTTGATCTCTTGTGCTTTTAATTACTTTTATGGTTAGTAACAATAGCTATTAGCCGTTAGCGTTTAGCTTTTAGATAGGGGCTAAACGCTAGGTGTGAAAATCTTTGCTTGCTCAATTACCTAAACAATGAGTGATAACTACCGTTTCCTGAAAAGCAAAATACCCAAATTTTTGCCACCCTTGACTAAGACTGTCTACTGGTGTGGCTCGATTGCTCTTGCTGTCTCAATTTTTCTTTTTCCCCTTTGGTATCAAGTTTTTACTTTCCAATCAGGTTCTGCTGTTCTGGCAACATTGATTAGTTATGCTTGGATGACTATTCTCTTTATTAGTACAGTAAATCTTTGGCAAGGAAAGCAAACAAAAAGATTAGGTCTTACAAGCTATATAATTTTTCTGTCCACAACTTTAAGTGGATTTTGGCTGTTGGTGTTTTACCCTGCTGTCATGTCGATCGACGCCTTATCTCATTGGCAACAGGCTTTAAATAACCAATACCATACATGGCATCCTCCTATTCTTGCCATGCTTATGCATCTGACACAGTATTTTGTCAACGCGCCTAGCTTGTTTAGTTTCATTCAAGGTGCATTATTTTGGGGTGCTATTTTATATCTAATCCGACAAGTTGTTAGCAACAATCGGTTATTTCTAATTAACTCTAGCTTAATTATTTTACTGCCACCTCTATGGCTTTACTCTAATGCTACGGTGTCCAACACTTGGATGGCTACTTTTACACTATTAACCATAGCTTTCTTAATTAGATCAATTCGTCACCACAGCAAAACTTTATTTACTCTATCTATTCTTGCTCTCTCTTTAGGAGTAATGTTTAGGAGAGAAACTATCTTTTTTATTTTGATAGTGCTGCCAATTTATTTACTATTGTTTGGGCGCAATGGCAGTATTTTCAAAAGAGTTGGAGAATTAATTTTAATTATATTAATAATCATACTACCAGGTAAAATTATTGAATTAAGTCCGAATGTAAGTCATGATGTTAATCCCACAGCCCATGGATTACTCAATCAATATGTAGGAACAGTGGTTAATTCTGAAAATCTTATGGATGAAGCAGAAATTAATCGGGAAAAGCAGTCGATCGAGCAGGAATTTGGTGTGGGTACTTGGCAAAGACTACTTGACGGTTATAGTTGTTTTTCCGCAGGTTATATCGTCTGGGGTAATGTGGGTAAAGGTGTCCCAGCTGCCATTGGCGAAATTCCTCAACAACAAAATAGCTTTATTGTTAGTAAAATAGTTCAAACGGCTTTCCGACATCCTCTTGGATATCTTAAACACCAAGCTTGTTATTTTGCCTATCTTTTGCAAGTTCAAAGAACTATAGCTCCATCCTATAAAATTTGGGGGGTTTTCCAATCAAACCCAAATATCAAAGAACAGCGAACTCAACTGGGAATTGAATTCCAAAGTAAACTACCTTCAATAAAAGCCTGGCAAACCAATTTAGTTAATCACATTTTTGATAGTCCAATATTGTCATTCCTGTTTAGGCACTATGTTTTTCTGGGTTTTTCAGCAATTTTTTTGATAGTCGGTTTTTCTACTCATAGAATTGAATTAATAATTCCCTCGCTGTTTAGTTTGATATATCCTTTTGGTTATTTAATTGTTGCGCCTGATAATCTTTGGCGATATTTATTCCCATCTTACTTATGTTCTTGGATTTGTTTACTGGTTTTTCTAAATACTTACGTTTTGAGAAAATTTGTTACAGGCAAAAGAATAGAGGGAAAAATTTGATTGCTTATTCTTTATAAATCAAGCTTCAATCTTTCTGTCTTCTGCCATCTGCCTTAACTGTGAAATGTTGTGTCTAAACCGAATTTAGTATTAGTTGTTGACGATGAACTTGCAGTAGTTGAATTTCTACTTGAGCAAATTGTTCGAGCATATAAATTATCTGTTCTGGTGCAAGCTTTGTACCGTCATTGCGACAGCTACCAGTGTATTGCAAAGTAATTTCATGGGCTGGTAAATTAGCAGAAGATTCGATCTTTAGATCAAAAAGACGATCGCGCAAATTAACTATCTGCTTTTTCCCTGACTTAGTAGTTTTCTCCCAAGAAATTTCTGGAGTATTCTTAACTGCGTTAATCCAGTTTTGCCAATCTTCTACACTATAAATACTATCGCTTTGCACTCTAATTAAATATTCTGCTTTATCTAGTAAGCGAGTCGCAGCAGGAGATTTAAGATCTACTTCTTCAAGATGATAAAGAGGAATATCTGGTGGTAACTGGGCAACTAAGCGAGTGCGAAAATCTTCTATGGCTATGTATTCCGTCAGTTCAAAGTCTACAATCTCTCCACTACTAGTTGTTCCTAAAGACAAAGCATTAGCGATCGAAATTCTGGGACCTGGATGATATCCTCCAGTAAAGGAAATTGGTAGACTAGCACGGCGGATAGCGCGATCGAACAAACGAACTAAATCTAAATGACTGACTAATGCCATGTTTCCCTGTTTACCAAACCAGACACGGATTCTTTGTTCTCTGTGTTGATTTGGTTTAAATTCCCCCACAAATTCAGGAATTTTCGGAGGTTCAACGACAATATTATGTCCAAAATCTATTCCACATACCCCACAATGAGAACAGCCATCAAAAGCACAATCAGGTACGGTAGCTGCTGCTAAGGCTCTTTGTAAGTCATCTTTGAGCCATTGTTTATCTATGCCTGTATTGAGATGATCCCAGGGTAAGGGGGTATCTAGGGGGTTGGTGATGGTTGATGATTGATTACTGAACTCCTGTACAGACGTTCCATTGAACGTCCCTACCTGAAAAATATTCCACTCGCCATTTTCTACTTGACGGTATTTCCAGGTTAAACCAGCTTCAGCGATCGCTTTTTCCCAGGCAGCAAAAGCTCGCTCTAAATTTTCCCACCAGGAGTCCATTCCTGCACCTAATTCCCAAGAACGGCGTACTACAGAAGACAATCGGCGATCGCCTCTACCGATAAAATCTTCCATTGCCGAGATACGGACATCGGTGTAATTAACTTTTACTCCCTTCATTCTTCTAAACTCTTCCCGCAATAGTTCTTGTTTGCGTTTAAATTCTTTAGTAGAGACGGTATGCCACTGGAAAGGAGTATGGGGTTTAGGGGTAAAGTTGGAGATGGTGATATTGAAATTGAGGCGTTTATTACTGATACTTCGACATTCCTGTCTTAGCCAACGAACTGTATCGGCAATACCAATCACATCGACATCGGTTTCTCCTGGCAACCCAATCATGAAGTAGAGCTTAACCTTACTCCAACCCTGTTCTACGGCAGTTTTAATTCCCCGTAATAATTCTTCATTGGTTAAGCCTTTATTAATTACATCCCGCATCCGTTGCGTTCCTGCTTCGGGAGCAAAAGTTAAACCAGATTTCCTGGTACCGCCAATAATATTAGCAATATTCTCGTCAAAGCGATCGACTCTTTGACTGGGGAGAGACAGAGAAATATTTTCATTTTTGAGGCGATTTTTAATTTCTACTCCCACTGCGGGTAAAGCTAGATAGTCAGAACAACTCAAAGACAAAAGAGAAAATTCATTATAGCCAGTTGCCCGCATTCCTTTTTCAATAGCTTCTACTACTTGTTCTGGTTCGACATCAGTAGCAGGGCGAGTTAACATTCCTGGCTGACAGAAGCGACAACCGCGAGTACAACCTCTTCTTATTTCTACAGTAAGGCGATCGTGTACCGTTTCTATATAGGGTACTAGTCCTATAGAATAAGCAGGAATTGGTGTGGCTACTCTTCTTAAAATTCTGGGAGGCACATCAGTATGATTAGGTTTGACTGAACCATCTTCAGCCAGATCGTAAAATCTAGGAACATATACCCCAGGAATTTGGGCTAAATCAAGTAATAATTCTGCTTTAATTAGTTTGGCTGCTTTTCCTTCTTCAATTACTAAACCAATTTCTGGTAATAGTTCTTCTCCATCTCCTAAAGCAATAAAATCAAAAAAATCTGCATAGGGTTCAGGATTAGAGGTTGCTGTTTGCCCACCAGCAAAAATTAGTGGATAATCCCCTGTCTCTCTCTCTTGCCAGGTTAGAGGAATTCCTGCTAAATTTAACATTTCTAAGATATTAGTTGCCCCTAATTCGTAGCTAAGGCTAAAGCCAAGAATATCAAAATCTGTAAGAGAACGCTTCGACTCTAAAGCAAATAGAGGAATGTTACTTTCTCTTAACTTAGCAGCTAAATCTGGGGCAGGTAAATAAGTTCGATCGCATAATTGCCTAGGCTGAGTATTAATAACATTATAGAGAAGGATATGTCCTAAATTGGATGCTCCTACTTCATAAATTTCTGGATAAGTAAGTACCCAATGAACTTGATTTTCTTGCCAAGGTTTGTGTTTAGCACCCAATTCGTTACCCAAGTAACGGGCAGGTTTAGTAATTTCTGAGGTTATTAGTTTATCAATAGCGATCGTCATGGTGTCCAGCATCCTACTAGATCTTATTGTATAGAGGCAATTATCTTAGCTCATTAACTCACCCATAAAATAACATCCTAGTTGCCTTGAGCAAAATTCTACTTAGTTAGGCTCTAAGTGTAACATTGACTCTCAATTCTCAAAATGCGATCGCTCAATACCTTGAAAAACCCTTCCCAGAATGTACTATTACTGGTCTGTCAATTTTAATCATGAAAATCCCTAGAGAAAACATAATCCATAAGACATGATTATCAATTGAATTTGATTTTAATTTTTACTTTTACAATTGCCTTTCTTGAGCAATTTAATTACGTAAAAATACGGATACTAGTTGGTAATTATCAAGCCATTTCAATTATCATTTTGTAACTACACTGACAAAACTCATCAAAACTTCTGGTAGTCTAAATTATGTAGTCTAAAAAGTTGATTTCAAACAACCTAGAGAAATAGCAAGCTCAAGCTCGATTATTAAGGAAATATTCATTTTTATGCCCACAAGTTGGCTTCCTAAAAGAAAAGTAATAACATCTTGCCAATTGCGATCGACAAGAAAGTTAAGTCTAATAAACTAAAAGAATTGCAATGATTTTAATAAAAATTTGGATAAAACTATCTATTTGCCATTACTGATTTTGAATTTACGTTGACCAAAAATAGACTATAAACCAATGAATATAACCACGAATAAACCAGACACAAAATTCAACGAAGAATATGATATGGTTCAATTAGAAGACATCGAATCTACAGAGATAGATCCAGATCTGAAGCTAGTTGAAGTTGAGTTTTCCTCTGATGATGTTGAAGGAGGTATTAGTTACTCCTCTGAATATCGAAAAACAACCGCAGATGATAATATTGGGGCTTTTTTCAAAGAAATGGCTCGTTATCCTCTGCTTAAACCTGAAGAAGAGTTGGAACTAGCTCATTGCGTCGAGTTTATGGTAGAAGCAGAAGTAACTCGTAAGCAATTAACAGAGGAATTGTCCAGAAAGCCAACTCGATTAGAGTGGGCAAAAGCAATGAATTTAGATAACGAGCGTCAATTAGAAAACCGCTTGTATCGAGGTAGAGTAGCCAAAAGAAAAATGATTCGCTCTAACTTGAGATTAGTTGTTTCTATTGCCAAACGCTATCTTAATCGTGGTGTACCTTTTCTTGATTTAATCCAAGAAGGAGCGATCGGTTTAAATAGAGCTACAGAGAAGTTCGATCCGAACAAAGGCTATAAGTTTTCTACCTATGCCTATTGGTGGATTCGTCAAGCAATTACTAGAACGATCGCTAATGATGCTCGTACTATTAGGTTGCCTATTCATATTGTCGAAAAACTGAATAAATTAAAGAAAGCTCAACGTACCCTTAAACAGAAACTGCAACGCAACCCTAGCGAAGAAGAATTAGCTAAAGAATTAAAAACTTCAGTTTCTCAACTTTGCCAACTATTGGAACTGAGGCGACAATCTCTTTCTCTTAATCATAGAGTAGGAAAAACTGAAGATACAGAATTAGTCGATCTGCTAGAAGATAGCGAATTACAGCTACCAGAAGAACGCATGAATGAAGCAATGATGCGTCAAGAAATTACTAATGTCTTAAGTGATGTTTTAACTGAGAGAGAGAAAGACGTTATTATCTTACGCTATGGCTTATCTACTAGTCAGCCTTATACTCTAGAGGAAGTGGGAGGCATCTTTAATCTTTCTCGGGAAAGAGTAAGACAAATACAAAGTAAGGCAATGCGTAAGCTGCGTCGTCCTCAAGTAGCTCGTAGGTTAAAAGGTTGGTTAAGTTAATTATAATTAGGAGTAGGGGCGAAGGTTTTTTCGTCCCCGAATAAGCTTATCTTCATTTAAATTATATGGTTAGAGTAGCTGAACACTTCTTGTTCTAAGCTCGATCGCGCTTAAGATCGTAAATAACTTTTTCGGCTAGCCAATTGGCAGAACGACCAGGATGACTTGTTAGAGTACCAGACAAAAGACGATTAGCTGTTTGTCGATTGTGTACCAGTCTTAGTAGTTCACGGCGTAGTTTGGGACTAACGCGATCGAGTAAAGAAGCATCATGGCTACTTATTGTGGGTACGGAGTTAACTAGAGAAGGTTTGTATGCCCTATTTAGATGCCAAGCAATAACACCAGTACCTACTGCTAAGCCAGTTATACCAACAATTTTCTTAAAGTCGTCTGTGGGTTCAGGATATCTCGATCGATTGCCATAACCATCGAAATTCTGGCTTAAAATTAATTCGTTGTTATCAGATCTCTTAACCAGATCATCTTCATTAGCGCGAGCGGGTAACGCTATCAAACTACTAACAATGCTTGTACTAATTAAGGTTGTTAGAATTGTTGTTAAAATAGATATTTTGTTCATATTATCGATCGTCAAATTGTTGTTACATCAATTGTGACAACCAAATATGACAACAAAATGTCATAAATGTGATGAAAATTACAAAATATTCCCTTGGCGATACCTATTCAATATTTTCTATGACGAGCTTTAGCAAAAATTAATGAGCTTCGGCGCGATCGCTTGGCTTGTTGTCCAGCTAAAACACTTAATAAGACAATTGCTACCCCCACAAGCTGAATTGAGGTAAGAGTCTGATTGAGGAAAATAAAGCCGATGAGTGTGGTAACAACAGGTCGCTAATATAAGTCAATTTACAGTTGTGGCTAAAATTAAAGCGTAATCTGACTTGGAAACTGTATTACATCAACAACTATTACAGTAAATGAACGAGCGCGAGTTTTTCTCTTGAAAAACGATGATAATTATCACAATTTAATTTTACTTAATTTAGTTTGTTTTTTATAGATTTTATTTTTAAATTTAATTTACAAAAATAAAAAAATGAGCTAATAAATAGAGCAAATCTCATCGTTTAAATCTAAGAATTATCTTGCGAAAATTTGGCAATTATAAGTTTATTCTAGAAAATAATTCTCTAACTCTATTTGGGCATTGATTCATTAAAACAAGAAAAATATCAATCGAGTATCAAAGTTAAAAAATACTAAAAATTATCAAAAAAGAGATGCTTTGGGTGAATTATATAGATAGAGGTAATCAATAATTAACCAGACCACTTAGAGCAAATTAAAAGTAACGAAACAAACAAAATTCATTAGCTTATTACTTGAGAAAAACAACATAAAAGTTGTCAAAAGCAAGAAATTTTCAACCGAGTTTTTTGCCAGACCTACTAACGTTTAAACCCTTAGCCTAAAACCGTAAACAAAATTTGCGCCCCTTGTAAAAAAACATTAAAGGTTGAACCATCATGATAAGGAGAACCGTTGCTACTCTAGATGCAAATGAAGCAGTCGCTAGAGTGGCTTATAAGCTTAACGAGGCGATCGCCATCTATCCCATCACCCCCGCTTCACCCATGGGAGAATGGGCAGATGCTTGGTCGTCTCAAGAAATTCCCAATCTTTGGGGTACAGTACCCAGTGTAGTGGAGATGCAATCAGAAGGGGGAGCAGCAGGAGCAGTACACGGGGCATTACAAGCTGGCTCTCTAACTACTACCTTTACTGCTTCCCAGGGCTTATTGTTAATGCTCCCCAACTTATATAAAATTGCGGGAGAACTCACCAGTGCGGTTATTCATGTTGCTGCTCGCTCTTTAGCAGCCCAAGCCCTCTCTATTTTTGGCGATCATAGTGATGTGATGGCAGCCCGCGCTACAGGCTTTGCTTTACTGTGTTCGGCTTCGGTGCAGGAAGCCCATGACTTTGCTTTAATTGCTCAAGCAGCTACGCTCAAAACGCGAGTACCCTTTATTCACTTTTTTGATGGCTTTCGTACTTCCCACGAAATTCAGAAGATTGAATTGTTAGAAGAGAGTGATTTGCGATCGTTGATTGATGATGAGTTAGTTTTGGCTCATCGTGCCAGAGGACTGACTCCAGATCGTCCCGTTTTGCGGGGAACAGCCCAAAACCCAGATGTCTATTTCCAAGCTCGCGAAAGCGTTAACCCCTTCTATAATGACTGTCCTGAAACCGTTCAGCAGTTAATGGACAAATTTGGCGAACTAACAGGAAGGCATTATCGCTTATATGAATATCACGGTGCAGCGGATGCGGAACGGGTAATCGTGCTGATGGGTTCGGGATGTGAAGCTGTCCACGAAACAGTAGATTATCTTAATGAACGAGGAGAAAAAGTAGGGGTACTTAAAGTCCGTTTATATCGTCCTTGGGATGCTCAGAGTTTGGTTTCCGCACTACCCAAAACCGTAGAGAAAATTGCCGTACTCGATCGTACTAAAGAACCTGGTTCAAGTGGCGAACCTCTCTACCTCGATGTGGTAACAGCAGTTTGTGAATACTGGCAAGCAGGGGGAGCTTCGGGAGCAGGGGAAGCAGGGGAGAATATTAAAATAGATTCTTCCATACCCAAAATAGTTGGCGGAAGATACGGTCTTTCCTCGAAAGAATTTAATCCTGCCATGATTAAGGGCATTTTTGCTAATTTACAGCAAGATAAGCCCAAAAATCACTTTACTGTGGGGATTAAGGACGATCTGAGCCAAACTTCCCTACTCTACGATCCTGACTTTTCCACCGAACCCGATAGCGTCGTGAGAGCTATGTTTTATGGTTTGGGTTCTGATGGTACAGTAGGCGCAAATAAAAACTCGATCAAGATTATTGGGGAAGAAACCGAAAATTACGCTCAAGGCTATTTTGTTTACGACTCGAAAAAATCTGGCGCAGTTACCGTTTCCCACCTACGATTTGGGGATCGACCCATTCGCTCTACCTATTTGATAGAGCGAGCCAACTTTATTGGTTGTCATCAATGGAATTTCGTAGAAAAACTCGATGTCCTTAAAACTGCTATACCTTCCGCTACTTTTTTGCTCAATAGCCCTTACAGAGTGGAAGAAGTCTGGTCACAGCTACCAGTAGAAATTCAAGAGCAAATTATTGCTAAAAAACTGAAATTTTACGTTATCAATGCCAATAAAGTTGCCCGTGAAAGCGGTATGGGAGGCAGAATCAATACCGTAATGCAGACTTGCTTCTTTGCCCTAGCAGGAGTTTTGCGGGAAGAAGAAGCGATCGCCCAAATTAAAAAAGCGATCCACAAAACTTATGGCAAGAAAGGAGAAAAAATTGTTCAGATGAACCTACAGGCAGTAGATAACACTCTGGATAATCTCTTTGAAGTTAAAGTTCCCACCCAAGTTACCAGTCAAATTCATCAACAGTCCCCTATTCCCGACACTGCCCCAGAATTCGTCCGTCAGGTACTGGGTAAGATGGTCAGCAGAGAAGGAGATGAACTTCCTGTAAGTGTTCTACCCTGCGATGGTACTTATCCCACAGGGACATCCCAATGGGAAAAACGCAATGTTGCTCAGTTTATTCCTGCTTGGGATCCAGATGTCTGCGTTCAATGTGGCAAATGCGTCATGGTCTGTCCTCATGGAGTAATTCGGGGTAAAGCCTACGATCCTGCTGAATTAGCTAATGCCCCTGCCAGTTTTAAGTCTACTCAGGTAAGGGATAAAGACTTTTCTGGTCAAAAATTTACCATTCAAGTTGCCCCTGAAGACTGCACTGGTTGTGGCATTTGTGTCGATATTTGTCCTGCTAAAAATAAATCTCAGCCTTCCCGTAAAGCAATTAATATGGAAGCCCAACCGCCTCTGCGGGAGCAAGAGCGAAATAATTGGGAATTCTTCCTTAATTTACCCAATCCCGACCGCCGTCAGCTAAAACTGAATCAAATTCGGCAGCAGCAAATGCAAGAACCCTTATTTGAATTCTCAGGTGCTTGTGCTGGCTGTGGAGAAACCCCCTACATTAAACTGATGACCCAGTTATTTGGTGATCGCGCTGTGGTAGCAAACGCGACTGGTTGTTCCTCCATCTATGGTGGTAACTTACCTACTACTCCCTGGTCGCAAAACGCGGAAGGACGAGGACCAGCTTGGTCTAATAGTTTATTTGAAGATAATGCCGAATTTGGCTTAGGCTTCCGTATTGCGATCGATAAACACGCCCAGTTTGCTACTGAGTTACTTAAATCTCTAGCAAGTAAAGTAGGAGAAGAATTAGCCACCAGTATTTTAACTGCCGAACAAAAAACCGAGGCAGATATTTATGAACAACGCGATCATATTACCCAATTAAAAACCCAACTCCAAACCCTACTAACCGATGTAAGGGCTGTTCGCGAACAGCCCCTACCAGAAACGACCAAAATCGAACAACTTTTGAGCCTCGCCGACTATCTAGTCAAAAAAAGTGTCTGGATTATTGGCGGTGATGGTTGGGCTTATGATATTGGTTTTGGCGGACTAGATCATGTAATTGCTAGTGGTCGCAACGTCAATATTTTAGTTATGGATACCGAAGTATACTCCAACACTGGCGGTCAATCTTCTAAAGCCACTCCCAGGGCTGCTGTAGCTAAATTTGCTGCGGGAGGAAAACCAGCACCCAAAAAAGACTTGGGTTTGATTGCTATGACTTATGGCAACGTCTATGTAGCGAGTGTAGCAATGGGGGCTAGAGACGAACATACCCTAAGAGCCTTTATCGAAGCAGAAGCATACGATGGACCATCCTTAATCATTGCCTACAGCCACTGTATTGCTCACGGCATTAATATGACCACTGCCATGAGCCATCAGAAAGACCTGGTTGATAGCGGACGCTGGCTACTCTATCGTTACAATCCTAATCTGAAACAAGAAGGAAAAAATCCCTTACAGTTAGATATGCGATCGCCCAAAAAACCAGTTAGCCAATCCCTATACGCGGAAAATCGCTTTAAAATGCTCACCAAGAGCAAACCTGACGCTGCCAAACGGTTACTTCAAGAAGCCCAACAAGATGTCAATACTCGCTGGCAGATGTATGAATATCTGGCTGCCCAACAAATGAACTCAGATTCTTAATTGATATCTCAACAAATCCAGTAAGGGCGGTTCGCCCTTCGGGTTCGGCAGTTTGCTCAACGGGGGGAACCCCCCTTCGGGTTCAGCACTTTGCTCAAGTCGGGGAACCCGCCCAACGCAAGTGCTTTACCGCAACGCAACTGTCTCACGAACCGCCCCTACTCCGAAATCCGAACTCCGAACTCATTATGAACCTTTCCACTACCTATCTAGGATTACAACTGCGATCGCCCCTAGTTGTTGGTGCTGCTGCTCCACTAACAGAAGATATCGACAATATCAAGCGCATAGAAGATGCGGGGGGTGCTGCTGTCGTTTTACATTCCTTGTTTGAAGAGCAGCTAACTCAGGAACAGTATGAGTTACATCATCATACAACTTCCTATAATGAAAGCTTTGCCGAAGCTCTTACCTACTTTCCAGAGCCAGAAATCTTCCATGTGGGGCCAGAAGAATATCTCAACCATATTCGTCAAGCTAAAGCAATGGTCGATATTCCCATCATTGCCAGTCTCAACGGTTCGACTCTGGGCGGTTGGACTGATTACGCTCGGCAAATCGAAGAAGCGGGAGCAGATGCACTGGAATTAAATATCTATTATGTACCAACAGATTTTGACCTAACAGCCATTCAAATAGAGGAAAACTATCTCAATATTCTCCGTTCAGTTAAATCAGTAGTAAGTATTCCCGTAGCGATTAAGCTCAGTCCCTTCTTTAATAACATGGCAAATATGGCCAAACAACTAACAGAAGCAGGAGCGGATGGACTAGTACTATTCAATCGCTTTTATCAGCCTGATATTAATCTCGAAGCTTTGGAAGTAGAACCCAATGTACTATTAAGTACTCCTCAAGCTATGCGTTTACCAATGCGTTGGATCGCCATACTCTATGGTCGTCTTCAGGTTGACTTGGCAGCAACTAGCGGTATTCATAAAGCTGAAGATGTCCTCAAAATGTTAATGGCTGGTGCCAATATTACTATGTTGGTAAGCGTACTGCTGAGTCATGGTATTAAACATATTCAAGTAATTGAAGAGAGAATGCGCCAGTGGATGGAAAAATACGAATATGAGTCAGTGAAGCAAATGCAGGGAAGCATGAGCCAAATTAACTGTCCTGACGAAAGTGCCTTTGAAAGAGCGCAGTATATGAAAGCCCTTCAATCCTATCAACCAAAACGAATGTTGGTGTAGCCGATGCCCAAAAGTAATAAGTAATGTAAGAGGACAAGACTGGCGAGGTTTTCCCCCAGCTTGATATGTCCGTACTGTGTATTGTTGAATTAGGTAACAAACCATTAAACCTTCTCCGCTCGATGCGCTTGCGTCCTTCGAGCAGAGAAGGTGAACGCACCGCTCCGTTTCCCCGCGTCTCCCTGTCAACCTTAACAGACAAATTAAATGCAAAGGCAGCTTAACTCTGTCTCTTTAGAGCAGAGAGTGTCAATATAAGCAATATTTACTCTTTTGACTTCTTCACAGCTTTCTCAAACTTTTTCATTAATTTTAAAATATAGTTCCTAACTCAGCGATCGCGGTTTGTTTAGTAGTCAAGAATTTGACTTGGTATCAGTATGTGTTGAAGAAAATACCTTTTGCTTTAATAGGTAAAGTTTAATTTTGATCGAAATTAAATAACAAGTTAATTTTATTTTTGTTAACAAATAAATGTTTATCAATTGATTAGTATGGAGTAAAATTAAAATAGCAATTCATAAGTTACTTAGTTATTAATTGTCAAAAAAAGTTGGCGATATCAAAATCATGAAGTCTTGACAAACTTGAATAAAAGCTAGAATTTGTTCAAATCAAAGATATAGTATTTGCAAGAATTTTATTCTCTTTTCGCCTTAACTGAAAAAAAATAAAGCCGACAAAAATCAAATGGGTAAAGATAAGTAAAAATTACAAGACAAAGCAACAAAAATCAGGATCAAATTTTATAGTTAAAAATTAAAAGATATGCAATCAACTGCTACTAAAACCCAAACTGCTAAAGCCAGCAAATCAAAAAAACCATCAGTAGATAAACGGCTTAAGGCATTGGATGTTGCCATAAAGCGAAATCACTATCGCCAAGATGCCCTGATTGAGATTTTGCACAAGGCACAAGAATCTTTCGGTTATCTAGAACCCGATATTTTAGAACACATAGCCAGGCAATTGAAATTGCCTTTGAGTCGAGTTTATGGTGTAGCCACTTTTTATCACCTGTTTTCTCTGAAACCGAGTGGTGTTCATAGTTGCGTTGTGTGTCTGGGTACTGCTTGTTATGTCAAAGGTGGGGGTAAAATAATTTCTGCTCTGGAAAAAGAATTGGGTATTCATGCTGGGGAAACAACTTCAGACAACCAAGTTTCCCTCATGACAGCTAGGTGTATAGGAGCTTGCGGTATCGCCCCTGCTGTGGTCTTTGACGGTACTGTAACGGGAAAACAAGAGCCAGAAACAGTCCTAAAACAAATCAAAGCCTGGCAGTCTGATACCTAGATAGGCAGAGTAGGGACAGCAACCTGATAATACCAATTCTCGAAAGTAACGAGAGACTTCATACGGGGTAAAAGTCAGAAATCAGAA
>JBFRWE010000268.1:0-7356 GCA_051439345.1 Xenococcaceae cyanobacterium | reverse complement strand
GATGTATAGGCACTCCTCGCCATGACAAAACTAGCAATACCACAGACAACCACTAAAGCGATCGCGATTACCTGTCCTCTAGTGTGCCATATGTCTCTAAATAATTTGCGATCGAGGGAATTCATATCTTAACTTGAATGAATTAAATTATGTTGTTTGAGTCTTGCTTAAAAATGCTAACCTTCCAAGTCGTGTTTATAAATTAAAGGGGCTTTGTATAAAAAGCCCCGAAGAAAAAACTAGAAATAATGATTAGGTTCAGTTAATCAAATAAACCAGCACAAATAGTACTAACCAGATAACATCAACGAAGTGCCAATAAATTTCTGCTGCTTCTACGCCAAAATGACTAGTACTAGAGTAATGACCTTTCTCGCGGGATCTCCATAAGACAGATAGGATTAACAAAACACCAACTGTTACGTGTAAACCATGGAATCCAGTCAAAGCAAAGAAACAACTGGTAAAAAGATTAGTAGTTAAGCCAAATTCAGCATGGAAGTACTCATATCCTTGTCCCAGAAGGAAGGCTAACCCCATTATTGCAGTTAAACCAAACCATAATTGCAGACCAGATATATCACCTTTTTTAAGGGCATCTTGTCCTTTATGCATGACAAAACTACTAGTTACCAGAATAGCTGTGTTAATTATGGGTACTAATAGTTCTAATTCTGGTGTTCCTTCTGGAGGCCAAGCTGGCATTATGGTGCGATAAATCATAAAGGCAGCAAAAAGACCAAGAAAGGTCATACTATCGGCAATCAGAAACACAAAAACGCCGAACATACGATGGTCTGGATGTCCATGATGACCTGTTACTGCTTCTTGGTGATAATTGAGAGTTACTTTTGACTCGTCTAAAGCTGGGCTTTGCATAAATTTTGTTGATTGTTAATTGTTGATATTAATTGTTCACATTTTGTAAGGTGGGCAAAATTACTTTTTAAGTATGTCTTTAGGTTGAAAGTAAGGTCTGCCCACCCTACTTATGTTGACTGATAAATGTTGAGTTATCACTGAAATTAAGACTCTGCGCCAACTTCTGCAAGCATTTCTTCGACAGATTCTTCTCCATCAATACTCTCTATATCAATACCATATTCATAAGGACCAGCCCAGAGTACAGGTTCTTCTTCAAAGTTTTCAATGATGGGGGGTGAAGCAGTTTGCCATTCTAAAGTTAATGCCCGCCAAGGATTACGAGGGGCTTTTTCTCCTTTAAATACACTCCAGATAATATTGATAAGAAAAGGAAAGGTAGAAACTGCCAGAATGAAAGAGCCGATGGTGACAAGCATATTTAAGGATTGAAATTGGGGATCGTACAAAGCAATCCGACGATTCATTCCTTGTAAGCCCAGAGGATGCATAGGGAGGAATGTCAGATTGAACCCAATGAAAGTAAGGATAAAATGAATTCTGCCCAAAGTTTCATTTACCATTCGCCCTGACATCTTGGGAAACCAATGATAAACCGCAGCAAAAAGTCCAAAAACTGCACCACCAAAAAGAACGTAGTGGAAATGGGCGACAATAAAGTAGGTATCGTGGACGTGGAGATCAAAGGGTGCAGAAGCCAGCATGACGCCACTTAAACCACCAATCAGGAATGAAGAAAGAAAACCAACACCAAATAGTAAGGCACTATTGAGATTGAGTTTTCCACCCCAGAGAGTGGCACACCAACTAAATATTTTAATTCCTGTGGGTACAGCAATAATCATAGTGGTTGCCATAAAGAACATCCGCAACCAACCAGGAGTACCACTAGTAAACATATGATGCGCCCAGACAATCAAACCTAAAAAGCTAATTGCCAAACTAGAATAAGCGATCGCCCGATAGCCAAAGATTGGTTTGCGGGAATGAACTGGCAATACTTCCGAAATTACCCCAAAAAAGGGCAGAATCATAATATATACTGCGGGATGGGAATAGAACCAGAACATATGCTGGTAAACAATGGGGTCGCCTCCTCCTGCGGGGTTGAAGAAGGCTGTTCCTGCAATTAGGTCAAAGGAAAGTAAAATCAAGGCTGCTGCTAGTACTGGTGTACCTAGTATGATTAGTGCTGAAGTAGCCAGCATTGACCAGCAAAACAAGGGCATACTGTGGATATCCATATCGGGCATCCGCATTTTAAAGATAGTGGTAACAAAGTTAATTGCCCCAAAAATTGAAGATGTCCCTAATAGCAAAACGCTGAGAATCCAAATTTCTTCTCCCCATTTACCGCTTACCAAACTTAGAGGAGGGTAAGATGTCCAGCCAGCTTGTGCCGTACCGACAAAGAAACTGCTCAAAAAGAAAATTCCGCCAGGGGGGATAATCCAAAAAGCAACAGCATTAAGCCTGGGAAATGCCATATCTTCAGCCCCAATCATCAGGGGAATCAGATAGTTGGCAAAAGCAGCCCCCGCAGGAATAATCCACAAAAACAGCATAATTGACCCATGCATGGTCATTAACTGATTGTAAAATTCTGGCTGCACAAAATCGGGATCGGGAGTAGCTAGTTCAATACGCATAGCTTCTGCTAATGCACCACCGACTAGGTAAAAGAAAAATGCCGTAACTAGGTATTGAATACCAATTACTTTGTGATCGGTACTAAAAGTGAAGTAGTCTTGCCACTTTCTTTCTTGATGTTGGGAACTATGTCCGGTTTGAGTTATTGGAGTTTCTGCTGTTGTAGTCATATTCTCTTGCAATCTATGTATCTGCACCTATGTTTTAATGATGGTGATGGGGATGGAGTTGAGCGATCGCTTCGGCTTCTATGCCTAAATCTTCTGCATAAGGTGCTAAAAATTCTTGGTCTGAGGAATTGCTAATATTTAGAGCAACAGATTCCTGGGGATTATCTGCTTGGGCAAAGGTATTGTCTTGTACCCATTGTTCGTATTCTTCTGCTGTATGGACTGTTAGGGTGGTTTTCATCCCACCATGATAAGCTCCGCAAAGTTCGGCACAGATAACGGGATACTGACCAACTTTATTAGGAGTAAAGGTTAGTTGTGCGTCTCTTCCAGGGATGGCATCTTGCTTAATCCGAAATTCTGGTAGCCAGAAAGCATGGATTACATCACTAGCATTAATATTTAACTGTACAGGGCGATCGACAGGTACGTGTAAGTCTCCTGCAATAACTCCTGTATCTGGATAGGTGAAAATCCAAGCGTATTGAATACCATTGACATTAACCATTAGAGGAGCATTACTTTGTTCGGATTCTGGGGATGCCCCAAGTCCTAAGGCTACTTCTCGCCCTTCTGTAGTCATAGCAATCTGTTGCTTTGGTCTCATATCATGAGATGCCATGGGATCTAGTCCACCCATAGCGTTGTAAACTTCAAAGCTATAGATTGCCAAGATAAATACAATCACTGTGGGAATAGCCGTCCAAACTATTTCTAACGGCACATTACCTTCTATGGGGGGACCATCGGTAGTATCCCCTTTCTTTCTTCTAAATTTTATGACTGAATAAACGATTACGCCTTCAACCAATAGGAATAGACCTGTAGCAATGGTCATCATTAGGTTGAAAAGTTCATCTACTTGACTTGCTTCTTTAGAAGCAGCTATAGGTAATAAACCATGATTTTGACCATACCAAAGACTAATTAAAGTTAAGGCAATACCTGCAATGAGGGTAACAATATTACTTGGAATGTTCACGGAATTATGCTTGCTTGATTTATGGGTTAAACTACCTAACTAATAATTAAATGATTAAGATGATTATTAGTTATTTGGTTTGTCTGTATGTCTACTAGGGTAAAACAAACAACACGATAGGTGTAATTTTATAAAGGAATATATAGAAAGTCTTTGTTTTTTTTTTGGGATCGATAGAAAGCCCAAGATCTAAAATCAATCAATTTAGTTTAGATATCAATAAAATTTAATTTTTTTTTCAGATAGTCTAAATTTTCTGGAATAAAAATCCAAAAATAATCTGAAGAATACCCAAAAGGATGTAGGGATCAAAAAAAAGGTAGTTAGAGTATTAGATAGAGGTATTTATACCCAAAAAACTCTTGACCAGAGAACAATCTTTTGAATAAGACTTCGATCCAGTTTTATGACAGAATCAGTATTGCAATCTCAGATTGCGAACAGCAAAGAAGAACCAATCTCTCAAGTTTGGATTCGTCGTTTAGTGTGGAAAATCGCCATCGCTACTTTACTGCTTATGGCGGTAGGTAGTGCTACTAGAGTAATGAATGCAGGTTTAGCTTGTCCAGATTGGCCTCTGTGTTACGGACAGTTAGTACCCACACAACAAATGAATCTCCAGGTATTTTTGGAATGGTTTCATCGTTTGGATGCAGCCCTAATTGGTTTTAGCGCGATCGCTCTAGCTAGTTTATCTTGGTGGTATCGTCATCGTCTTCCTGCTTGGCTACCTTGGGCTAGTACCTTCGCACTAGGCTTGATCGTTTTTCAAGGTGTACTAGGAGGACTAACTGTAACTGAGTTACTGAGATTTGATATTGTTACTGCCCATTTAGGTACAGCCCTATTATTTTTTAGTACTTTGATCGTAATTGGTACATCCCTCCTTCCTTATCAAGGTACTGGTGCAGCTAGTAAGCTTGCTTGGTTGGGTTTGTTAGCTGCCCTCCTTGTCTACGGACAGAGTTTATTGGGAGGATTAGTTGCTTCTCGCTGGGCCTTACATCAGTGTTTTGGTGCGTCACAGCTTTGTACAGTAATGAATAGCCACATATTGGGTGTTTTTCCCCCAATCATGACAGTTCTTGTTTTAATTTGGTTAGCTAGGCGGACTCCTGCTTTACACGATACCCTCAGAAAACTCATTAACTCTGCTGCTATCTTAGTGGGTCTACAAGTACTGCTGGGAATTGCTACCTTTAAATTACATTTGCAGGTTGAAGTCTTAACGGTTACTCATCAAGCAGTAGGAGCAAGTTTATTAGGTGTGTTGGTTGCCTTTACTGTTCTAGCTATGCGAGATCAGAGTAAGTTAGGAATGAGGACTAAATAAAGTGCAGAACTTTATCTAAATAACTCGGATAATAGCAAGCTTAGGAAAGCCAACTTGTGTAGATAATAAAATCCTCATTCCTTATCAGTTATTTGATGTAGTCCTTATTCCTTAGTCATTGGTTATTAGTAAGAGAAAAAAGTCAAATAACAAATGACTATTTAGATAATATTGACCATTACATTAATAAATAGGAAGCAATTCAAAACTAAAGCTTAAAAATAGGCATAGAAACCAGAAAAATAGGTTTTAATGTTATTAAAAGCCTAAATATTGCTCATAAAAAGGGTTAAAAATTCACAAAATTCAGAATTACTTCACCCATACATAAACTAGAGCTTAATTTAAGCATTTCTACTGTCAGAGAAGCTCTTTTTTAGTGTGTACTTCTGCAACTCTTGAGCTACTTCTTCATAAACTTAATTTGGGAATGCATATGATTGGGACAAGCCTTGCCCGCCACCACGAAAACTTTTTAGAAGTAATTAAAAGTTACTATCAATTAACCAAACCTCGCATTATTCCTTTGTTACTGATTACTACAGCAGCATCAATGTGGATAGCCTCCGAAGGTAGAGTAGATCCATTTTTGCTACTAATAACTTTAGTGGGAGGAACTTTGGCTGCTGCTTCAGCCCAGGTAATGAACTGTATTTATGACCGTGACATAGACTACAGTATGTTGCGGACACAGAAAAGACCTATTCCTGCTGGTAAAGTTCAGCCTCATCATGCCCTAATTTTTGCTCTCATCCTGGGTATACTTTCTTTTACTCTGTTAACTGTTTTTGTCAATCTGGTAGCTGCTTGTTTGGCTATGTCTGGCATAGCATTTTATATGCTGGTTTATACTCATTGGCTCAAACGCCACACTACTCAGAATATCGTTATTGGTGGTGCAGCAGGAGCGATCCCTCCTTTAGTAGGTTGGGCAGCAGTGACAGGAGATTTGAGTTGGACACCCTGGTTATTATTTACCATTATTTTCTTGTGGACTCCTCCCCATTTTTGGTCTTTAGCCCTCATGATTAAAGATGACTATGCTCAAGTGGAAGTCCCCATGTTACCTGTAGTAGCAGGAGAAGAATCTACAGTTAAACAAATTTGGCTGTATACTTGGCTAACAGTACCCTGTACCCTATTTTTGATCTATCCTTTCGGAAATCTAGGAATAGTTTACGGCGCGATCGCTTTTTATCTTAATTTCCTATTTATCCGCAAAACTTGGCAATTAAAGCAAAATCCCACCGATAAACAGTTGGCTCGCTCTTTGTTCAAATATTCTATTCTCTATATGATGTTATTGTGTACAGCAATGGTAGTAGATACTTTACCCATAACCCACAACATAATTGCTGCGCTCCCCATTAATCTATATTAGTAGTGAATTAAGGCTTTGGGGCTGGGAGGTGTAGCTTTCAAGGGTATGATTTTAAGATTGAACGGTTGAGACGGGCAGAGGAAGCGGAGGAAGAAAAGCTCATTCTTTCGTTATTTGGCTAAAACTTTTCTGACTTCTGACTTCCCTAACCGTTAAATATTCAATCTCATCCGAAGAAAAATTTGAGTTTAAAAATGAATATGTCGATCTTTCTTTTTTGATAAATAAGAGTAATGAGCATCTCCATGAACTAAAACAAAGTCTTCTGCGATCGCTTTCGATTTGTAGTTAGATATAAATTCTTCTGACAAATCCTGAATATATGTAGGAATAAATCCTTTCTGAATGGCTCTATATAATTTATTTTTGGCTATATCAATCAACTGTTGAGTATTATATTTTTTATTAGGTATAGTTTTAGTTTGGTGAATTAATCTCAATATCTCTCCAATTTTTTTACCAGTAGAGTATTGTATACTTTCATCACTCGAATAAGCTAATACTTTAGATAAGTTTTCTCCTTCTATGTATTCCATCAACATAGCACTAGCCTGCAATAATTCATCTTTAGGATACACTCCTAGTACTTTAGGAGTAAAACCACTTGAATTAAGTCTAGGTTGAAACTGAATGCCAACTTCAAAATGAATTTCTTGATTCCCAATAGTATATTTATATTTTGGCTTATAAATTTTTAAGACTAATTCTTTATTTATTAGATAACATAGGCTAGATTGTCCTCCTGATAGTAGAGTTACAGATTTTAGTTCTCTATTTGAAAAATTATGTTTCCACCATTTTTCAATACTTATTTTTAAGTCTGAGATATCAATGAAAGACATATTTCATGAATTCTCACTATTAGATAAAAAACTTTTTAGGATTTTACCAATTAAAATCTAAATTATCACCTAAATAAATTATTGTTCTTTAGTTGTGATTAAGATTTTCTATCTTT
>JBFRWE010000267.1:0-3307 GCA_051439345.1 Xenococcaceae cyanobacterium | reverse complement strand
GCCTGTGGGCTTTCTCTAGCTCTTTTCTACCTTCTACTAGAGCAAGTATGCTCACACTCTTGGGTGCAGAGAAGGTGCAATCAAGTCCCGCTCTCTCCTTATATCCTTTTCTTTCTTGCTTTCTTCTTCTAAAGTTCGTTCCATTGGGTAACTGTCCGTAAAGTAGCTTCTTGAATTGCTTGGGTTTAACCTTACCTTTTAGGCCGAGCTTGGTAGCACCTTTACCCATCCAGCGGGAATTCTCGACAGATTCCTCTGCCGAATAATAATTCTCCTTGGCATAATAAGATTCTCCCTGTTTGGGAGTAATTACTTTGACGGTGAGCAATAAGTTATAGTGTGTTACTTAATGTTTTATGAGTCGTGTAATTGATGAGATATAAAAAAGCTACAAAATCAGCTTATTGACAATACAAAATCGGTCTAAAATCGTTGGGTTTATCATAGACGAATTTACAAAAATATTCAAGATTAAAAAAGAGAAATAAATCAAATTTAATAAGTAATTAAAAGTTTAACTTATGCCAAAATTTTTGCGTTCTGTGCGACGACCGTAAGGGAGGAAAATGCGTAGCCTGTAAAGAGGTAGCTGTAATAAATATAACGATTTATAAACCTGAAGAAAATCTCCTTTTTTTCGGGAGAGAGGCTAACTAGTAAAAAAGGCAAAAAAAGGCAAATTTATGACCCACTTATTCCTCAAAAAGTGGGTCATAAATTGACAAAAAGTGGGTCGATTAGAAAATTGACAAAAAAGCAAAAAGATTGATGTAAAAATCAATTCTCAATAAGCACAGTAAATTGACCCATAACTATTATTTTGTGACCCACAGTTGATAGTTTTATGACCCACAAATAAATTTTAATCGGGACGTGAAATTTAGAAAAAAAGGTGTTATAATCGCAGAAATCTCTACTGAAATTCTTTAACCAAAGTAAGTTGACAGACTTACAACCAAATTTAGCTGATGGTTAGTGTTGTAACTGTGTAGTAAGTTTTGTTACTTTAATTGGTTAAAACAAGTGAAAAAAAATCAAGCGACGCAAAAGTTGTTGCTGACGTTAGACCCAGGAACGACAGACAGCAAGATTTGCTATCGAATATTGGATGAAGATGAATTATCTTCATACCAGTTATTATTAATGGATTCAAAAACCACAACGGTATCTCGTGAATCTATTGAGGCATATGAAGCCAACCGTATTACTACTCCTTTACCAGAGTCAGAAGCCTGGATTAAATACGATGATGAATACTACGTGACTGGGTTTTTAGCTCAGAGGTTTGGAGCAGTATTGGACAAGAAAGCCTTAAAGTACGAAGGGGCTATAACTAAAGTCCTATCGACTGTAGGAGTGATTGTCACCAAAGAAGGACTGTCCCCTTCTTTAGATTTAGCTTTATCGATCGCTCTACCTTATAGTGAGTGGCAGGATAGGGAAAAGATTGAAAGGGAGTTAGAAACAGCCTTATCGAGCTTTTGCTTCAGAGGACGAGAATTTTCGGTCAATTTAGACTTTTTCAACTGTATTCCTGAAGGAGGGGGATTAATGTTAACCCGTGGCAAAAAGTTGGGAAGAAAGTTTGTCGAATCGAAGCTGGTGTCTTTGATGTGGGGTTATCGGGATTTGTCGATAATAACTTCAGACTGCTCGGTTATCGATGGTCAGACTACTAAACTGGGCTTTCTAGAAATGCTGGAGCAGATTCAAAAGCTTACTTCTGGCTTAGAAGAGAAAGAGCTACTGAAGGTAGTTCACTCGGCAGGGTCAAAGATTACGGCGAATAACGTGAAAAGTTTAGCCAAGAGCCAAAATCCGAAAAGGAAAGCAGACGAGGTAATTCAGATTGTTGAGGTGATTAAAAGAGTCAGGGCAGAATATTGGTCGAGAGTGAAGCAGTGGTTGGTCATGACTTTACCCTCAGATAGCCAAGAAGTTACTCTGGGTGGAGGCACGACTTATTATTTCCAAAAAGAATTAAAAGCTTTCTTTCAGCGTAATTACCCAGAAATCTCTGTATTTTGGTCAGCAGATTTAGAAAGAGACGTACAGCAGGTATTCAATCTAGACCCAGAAAAGGATAGTATTTGCGTTCGTTTAGCCGATGCCTATGGATTGTTCCGCTATATGCAACATCAGGTATTACCGAAGAGAAGTCCCGTTTTATCGAGGAAATAAGAGTATGAGAGCAAAGTCAAGAAAAATACCGATAGATATTCGAGCCAGATTGAAAGTGCAACCAGATAGCTTAGAAGCCATGCTTCATGAATATCTGAAGGATGAAGATACTACCCGCTATCTTCGCCATCAACTGATTTTGGAGTCGTTAATTACGTACTTCTTGCCCTTGGTTTATGAGTATCGAGGAGCAACAACAGCAGAAATTCGCAAAAGCTTGGTTGATGTGAACAAATCATGGCAGCTACATTTTCGTTATCTGCAACAAAGATTAGACATTGACTTGGATTTAGCTCCTCCTACTGTGCCAGTGGATTCTCGCTCGGAAAAGAAATATAGAAACGCAAGCTCTGAAGCCCAAGTAATTCCCACTACTGAAGAGGTTTCTGTAGTTGAAGAGCAAGAAGAAGAAGACTATTGCCACGTTTTTAAGTAATTGAGGAGCATCAAATTGGAACAAACAACTTATAGAGCGGAACGAAGAACTATCTATCTGGGGGACATACCTCTAGAAGTGGCAATGCTACCTAATGGAGATTATTGTCTCAGTCAAACTCAAGTAGCTGGAGCGATCGATCAAGATAGAAATTCAGTGTTACGTTTTTTTAGATCTAAGCACTTCAAAGCTTTAATTGATAAGGGTTTCAAGTGTTACCATTTTGAAGAAAAGCCTTTAATTGAAGGAGGTAAAACACCTATTAGTCCCATTTCTATTGATGTGGCTTGTCTCTACTGGCAAAAGTGGGCAGCAGCAGGTAATGAGAGGGCGCAACAAATAAGTTTAGCTTTAAACAAGCACAGTCTATACGATCTATCAGCTCGAGAGTTTAAAATCGAACGAACTGATGAAGCTAGAAATCAAGCCCTCAGAGAAGATTTGAATTTAGCTCCTAGAGATTACCTTGACTCTCTAGAGCAAAAAGCTGGTAATGTTCTGGAATTTCCGTCTAGGGACACACCTAGCGAAAAAGAGCTACAACTAAAAATCAGATTGGCAGAATTGGAACTGCAAAAAATCAAGTCTCTCGAATATGCCTATGAACCCTGTGAACTGAAGAAATTAGGTACTTTCAGTCCAGAAGTTTTGATTTACCTCAAGGATAAACTCAAACTCAAAAATTGGTCA
>JBFRWE010000266.1:0-3594 GCA_051439345.1 Xenococcaceae cyanobacterium | reverse complement strand
GTTATAACATTATGCGAAAAGTAATCCCAACAGTCTTTGACGGAGGGATAGAGGGCGTTGTAGTTCGTCCCATCAGGGTAACACCTGGTAATGCTAAAAATTAGCCAATGTCATATTTGACTATATTTTTAGTAACTATAACCATTATTCAAGCTAAGGCAATTGTTCTAACTCTACCTCAAAGATCACAGAAGGAGAAGTGGGAGTCACAGGCAATAGTCTTTGATAGACTACTAAAAGCAAAGTTATGATTGTAGCTGTCAATGCTCTTTCTGTAAAACTTATAGAATCATTACTTTTCCTGTCAATCATTGCCTTTTCCCCCAACTATAAGCAGGTATAAGCAGGTGATATGCGATCAGGCGAAGCCTGGCACTGCGTGATCGCGCTTTGCGTGCCAGCTTCGCTGATCGCCAAAACCCAGAAAAGTTAAAGCTATTTATGTTTCCCCCCCCCCTACTTAAGATATAACTTTTTCTGGGGAGTCAATCATCAGTTATTTAGCTGAAATCAGAGTTTATTTCTCAGTAATATTACCGATCGAGCCTACATTTAGAGCTACTAACCCAGGGCAAAATCAAACTTATCAACCCTAATAAACCCCAAATACTACTAGGTTCAGGAACACGCTCTTGGTGTGGCAAAGTATCTATAGCACTTTGGGCTACTAAATCATGAACAGCACTGGTAGGATGGATATTGTCCCAAAATAGAAATTCATCTGGATTATCACAAACCCCATCAAATATAAATCCAGGTTGAAAGTTAAGCAGACAAGAATTATCTATGTTAGTCAAACCAAATTGACTAGGTTCGCTAACAATTTCCCGAAAAAGAGAATTAGCATCGAGAGTTGTTAGTTCAATTCCAGGTAATGAGGTCTTTAAATTGTTTAGTTGTTGCTCTAAAAGTATATTATGTGCATCCGTCAAAATATTAAGCTGACTAGAAATAGAAATATCAGGAGAAAATCCATCCAAGAAATCTGCGAAAGGAGTTTCTCCTAAATCTGGTAAGTTAACTACTAAGAAATTTCTTGCCCCCACTTCATATAGGGATTCTACTGCTGATGATAAATTTCCTGTTACTTGTTCTGGTAAGTCTGTAATTGGTACGGTTAGGCTATCAGGATTAAAAAAGGCTTCATTATAATCATTTCCCCCTGCCCAGATAATATTGAGGGCGTCGGCATCGGCTGGCTGAATAGCTGTTAACTCTTGAAATGAATTAATTTGTTGCTGTAATCCAGGTAAAGCATCGCCCCCTACGTTACTAAATCCAGTCGTTGCACCACTAAAGGCAAAATTAACTCCCTCAGTGGGAATAGTTGTTCCTAATTCAGAAAATAAAATTGGATTTAAGTTGAATTTATCTGCTAAGGTATCTACCCAAATTTCATCATTAGAAAAACGGCCCTCAAAATAGGGGGGACTAGGAGGAGTACTGGTCAAGTTAAATAAGTTTCCAGTATCAACCAAGCTATCACCAAAAATATTAATTCCCGTAAAGCTGCTGGCTTCTGCTGATAAGGGCAACATCAAAGAGGAAATAGTAAATACTGTAGTAAAAATCTGCTTGTTCATCTTGCTTCTCGATAGAATTTTGGTACAGGTAAGTTTTTATGGTGAAAATAAGTCAAAAAAGCGATTTTTTTGGGAAAAAAAGCAAGATAATCCTATTTGAACACCAAAAAAGCTTTATTATTCTTTTGAATACAGAATTTCCTATTTGTCTTAACACAAATAAGACAAGAGTTTAAACCATAGTTCTATAAAGATTTAGTGTCGAAATTGTATAAAATGCTCACTATTATCGGTTGTGGTAATCTTAACCGTAGCGACGATGCGGTAGGCGCGATCGCGTCTCAACGTTTACAACAATTTTTAACCCAATATCCTAGTTCAGAAGTGCGTGTCTATGATTTAGGTACGGCAGGGATGGAAGTTATGTTCCAAGCCAGAGGTGCGAAGGAATTAATTATCATTGATGCTTGCTCCACTGGCTCAGAACCAGGTACTGTTTTTCAAGTACCAGGCAAAGAATTAGCAGAATTACCCGAACCAGCTTACAGTTTGCATGATTTTCGTTGGCAGCATGCCTTAGCAGCAGGACGGAAAATTTTTGCCGAAGATTTTCCGCAAAAAATAACTGTTTATCTGATCGAAGCAGCTAATCTCGATTTTGGTTGGGAATTAAGTGCTGCTGTTGAACAAGCGGTGAATCAAGTTGTGATGGAGTTAGAAAAAAAGATTGCAGAGCTAGATGAATCTCGATCGATATTAGGGTAAGGAGCGAAACATCATTTTTCGCCTGACAATCGGCGAAGAAAGTACGATCGAAGTCTTTGTTTGTCCGTATTGACTAAGTTGTTCGATTAGCTTTTCTAGATGAGCGATCGAAGAAACACGAGCTTCCATCATAAAAGAACTATCCCCCGTAACATGATGGCAAAATTGAATTTCAACCAAATTAATCATTAAACTAATCACCTGAGGATATTGCTGAGGTGTTGTAGTTAAAGCAATTAAAGCTGTTATGGGTAAGCCAATTTTCTCTGCATCAATTTCTACCCGATAGCCAGCAATAATTCCCACTTCCTCCATTCTTTTTACTCTTTCTGCTGCTGCTGGCGGTGAAAGTCCTACTCGACGACCTAACTCAGCGTAAGAGAGTCTAGCATCCTCCTGAAGTGCTTCTAGCAGTTGCCAGCTAGTTATATCTAAAGTTTTAGCAGAATCAAAAGTCATAAAGCTTTTTTTCTTTTGATTATAAGACTATGAAAGCTTTATAGTTTGCTTTGCTTATTTAAAATTGGCAAAAAACTTTTTATTGTAAGGATAACTATAAATTATAGCTACATGGAAATTCACTTATTACTGCGTGGTTTAGTTTTGGGGTTAGCGATCGCCGCCCCAGTAGGGCCAATTGGCGTGTTGTGTATTCGGCAGACTCTAGCTTTTGGTTGGCTTAGAGGATTTACTTGTGGATTAGGGGCAGCTACAGCCGATGCGATGTATGGTTGCATTGCTGGATTTGGATTAACCTTTATTGCTGAGTTGATGATTGAACAACAAATCTGGTTGCGGTTAATGGGTGGTGTTTTTCTTTGTTATCTAGGGGTGAAAAATTTTATGGTCCCCATTCAGCTAGATACTATTCAAATCAAAGATATTAAGCTGTTTGGTGTATATATCTCAACTTTGCTACTAACTCTAAGCAATCCCGCCACAATTCTAGCTTTTGCTGCTATTTTTTCAGGAATAGGCTTGACAAGTATTCAGAGAAATTATTTCTCAGCAATTATACTTGTTACAGGAGTTTTTCTTGGCTCTGGACTGTGGGGGCTTTTTTTGAGTAGTACTATGATGTTATTGAAAGCAAAGCTGACATTAACCAATTTTAAATTTATTAATCAGATTTCTGGTCTAGTGATTACAGCCTTTGGATTAATAGCTTTATTAGGTATAATAAACATTCACTGAAAATATAGTCAAATATGGTTAAATATTTTCAAATATCTCAAGGACTAAATCTCATTATATGAGATAATATTAGTGTTAATTAAATCCCCAAAAATGAGGCAAGTTGAAAGAC
>JBFRWE010000265.1:0-4683 GCA_051439345.1 Xenococcaceae cyanobacterium | reverse complement strand
GGTATTTGTAAAGCATTTCTCCAGGTTTCTACTCTTTGACGGATTTCTTTGAGAGGTAATTTTTGTAAAGTCAGAGGATAAGCTAAGGTTTCCTGGGCTGACATTCCCAATAATTTTGGTTCTTGGGGAACTAAAACTATTTGTTGACGCAGTTGGATAACGGGAATTTGACTGAGATGTTTTTCTTCTAGATAAATTTCGCCATTAGTGGGAGTACTAAGACGATTTAATAAACGCAAAAGAGTAGTTTTTCCGCTACCTGTCGCTCCAATAATAGCTAATTTATCACCGCGATCGACCTTAAAAGATACATCTTGGAGTAGATAAGCAGAACCAATAGAGGCAGTTAAACTGACCTGTCGTAACTCTATGATCGAGGTAGAGCGATCGCTCATAAGACTAAATAGATTTAAATATATTAAATTAATATTAAATTAATTAATGCCAATAATCTTTTTTGCATATTGGTAACTTTGGATACAAAAAAAAGTAATACAATAAGATAAGGAGAATTTTTCAAAAACTGGTGGACGAGAATAAAATGAAAACCTACGAAAAGATAGAAATTGTTAGAAATCCCTATTTTCAGCCAGAAAAAATCAAAACAGTATTCTTAGTTTTCTTATGCTCGTTCGCAGTAGGCTTAATACCTATTGTGTTGAGTATCAGTTTCTCAACTTCAGACAATATTGTCCCTAGCGAAGGAACTTTATGGCAATAGTAAGTAGTCGGGCAGAATTAACTATAGGTTTAAGGCAATAGGGGACAGGCAATAGGGAATAGAAAATATGTAAATAATTATGTCCAGGTAACTATTACAGTCGTTCTGACGAGCAACTAGCTACTAACTATATGCGAAGCGGTATCCTTTAGGACTACCCACTAACCACTCTATAAGTGCATCACGGAAGAATGCTCGCTGTTATTTTCCACATGAGACAAGATGGGAAAGAAAGGTTGATGAAAACTAATTAACTGAGCTAGAGTTTTTTTCAGTTGAGTACGAGGAACAATAGCATCAACAAAACCGTGTTTGAGGAGATATTCAGAAGTTTGAAATCCTTCAGGTAACTTTTCGCGGATAGTTTGCTCAATTACCCTTCTACCTGCAAAACCAATAATTGCTTTAGGTTCTGCCAAAATTATATCTCCTAGCATTGCAAAGCTCGCACTAACTCCTCCCATCGTAGGATTAGTTAAAACAGGTATATAAAGCAATTTTTCTTGCCGATGACGTTCTAGTGCGCCAGAAATTTTCGCCATTTGCATTAAACTAAACATTCCTTCTTGCATTCTTGCTCCACCAGAAGCACAAATGATTACAACAGGAAATCGTTTTTCGGTGGCGTGTTCAATAATACGACAGAGTTTTTCCCCGACAACAGAACCCATACTACCACCCATAAAGCGGAAATCCATCACTCCTAAAGCTATAGGTAAGCCATCAATTAAGCCAGTACCAATCTTAGCAGCATCACTTAGTTGGGTTTTCTTTTGATATTCTTGTAATCGATCGCTATAGGCTTTTCGATCGCGAAATCCTAAAGGATCGACAGGATGCAATTCTTCACTTAAAGGTTGCCAAGTATCCCCATCGATAAGCTGATTAATCCGTTCATCGCTATCAACACGATTGTGATAATTACATTCAGTACAAACAAGCTGATTAGCTTTTAAGTCTTTGGTATAAACAACAACACCACAGGCAGGACACTTATTCCATAACCCATCTGCAATTTCTCGTTCTTGCTGTTTTGGCATGGGGGGTTCTGCTTTTCTAATATTGTCAAACCAATCAAATAAGGACATATTATATAAATTTTTTGTTCATCAATACTGAGACTATTGCTCAAAAGCGCACTTTAATATTTGTTTAGGGTAATGTCAATCACAAATCTATTGTATCAAGCCTTGTTCCCTGTTTATGTCAAGCTAGAATTATCATCTATGCTTAATTTAAAATAATTCGATTTTCTGCAAAGGTAATATTCTGTTTACCTACTTTAACTTTTGCTGTTGTACCACTACCTTCTATGATTACTTCTGGTGCTTGATTGGACTTTACTGTCATAACTACAAAAAAATTATTGATTCCTGTCGCCTGAATAACTCCTCCTTGTTCATTACTTTGATATGATAGCTGTACTCCTTTGGGAGAAATGAAAGTTCCTTGTAAAGTTCTACCTGCGGACGATTCAATAGTAAAAGTAGAATCGTGAATAGTTACTTTACCTTCTGTGTGCATGATCCAGGTTTTTGGCAGATAATCAGTTTGTGATTGAATATCAATACGATCGACAATTACAAATAAACCAGGACTTCCTGACTTGCCACTATAGTCCACAGCAAAGGAACGTAGCCAATTATCTTGTACTAAGCTTACTACTCCTGAGCCATCGGGTTTAGTTTGTACAAAAACTGGTTTTGCCCCCTGAGTATTATCTGTTTCTCTAGCTAAAATATTTTCATTTTCTTTTCTCGCTTTGCTTATCCCTGCCTTTGCCCACCTATGACCTAAACCCCAAATACGGAAACTTCCTGCATCGGGAAATGACCAAGAACCTCTTAAGGGTTCTTTTTTAAGATAGATACTGGCAATAAAATCATTGGGATCTTGCCATCGATCGCGAAAAACATAAAAACCTTTCTGTCGATCTATTAATGTCTTGCCAAATATTTCTGTCGGATTGACTGGGGTAATATCATCACGATAGCCCAGTAAAGCATAGGCTGCTATATAAGGAAAAGAAGGATAAATACCAAAACTACCATCGCCATCTTTAGCAAAATAACGCTGAAAAAATTTCATTACTCCTGGTAAAAACTCTTGGGGAACTAAAGGTAAGCCCAGAGCAAATAGTGAACCAGTAGGACTTAAACGATGTCTACCATAAGCAGGAAGAGCTAATTCTCCATCCATTTCTACTAAGCGCATGATGTAGTGAGGTAAAAACCACTTAGTTTTGGCTGGTGCTAATTCTTGACCAACCACATTTTTATAGGCTTGCAAAAAAGGTATAATGGTTAAAATCCAAGGTTCAGTAGTATAGTGGTCTCCTTCTGTGCCTAAAGCGCGATCGCCAATGGCTAAATCCAAATAGCGACTGATATTTCTCTCAGCGATTCCCATCATTCGCCACACATCTTCAGACTCAGACAAGAACTTATTATCAGGGTAAAATTCTGCTGGTTCAGATAAAATAGCTAAAGCAGCTAATCCCGCAGCACCCCTTGCTCTAGCATTCCAATTACTCCAAGCATTACTATTCCATCCTTGTCTGGGAGAACTGCCATTAACTAAATTCACAGTTTGAGTTGCTAACCAACGAGTTAGCTTTTTTTGTCTGGCTTCACCCCAACTGTGATAGCAAAGATCGTAAGCAAGGGCAACACCAGCAACAATCGGAGACTGTTCAAAAATTCTTCTGCCTGGATTTTGTAGCGACTTTTCGACAATTTGCCATGCCTTTTCCGCGCTGGTTCGATCGTCTTTAATCAAAGAGATAAAACAATAACCAGCAGCATAATAACCACCATTAGGAACATAGCCATCGTAATAAATCGTTCCTGTCAGAGCTTGTTCTAACTGTTGAACAATAGCTTGACCATAATCTGTTTTTGCCTTTTCTTTAAGCAGAGGAATTTGGTTAGCACGAAAAATTAGGCGAGGATGTTCTCTGGGGCTAACTGGTTGATGATTGGGGATCGATCGAGACTGTAAACTACTTTTTTGCCCCGTTACTTTGCCTAAAAGCTGACGTTCTTGATAATTGCCCTGATAACTACCAATTAATCCATCTTTGTAAGGTACAAGTTCGATTTCATAGGTAGCAGATTCTAATTCTGGTTTCCAAGGATGAGACTGAATATTTAACTTCGCTTGCACTTGCCAAGCATTCTCTGTCTGAATAACTTCTACTGTGCCTTGATGATCTACTTCTTTATTAAACTTAGGTGCATAAGCCCAAACTTCCGAGTCACATTTAGCATCACTGCACCTTAAATCTAGGGTAATATCTTGATAGACTGGCTCTTCTTCCCAAAGTTTCCATAGTCCATGTTGTAGAGTCAGACTAATATTACCGTTGAAGGTTTTGGGGTTTAGTTTTCTATAAATAGGAGATTGTGAACTATTAATAAAAAAGAGGATGAAGATCGATGTTACCAGGAGATAGTAGATCTTGAACACATCGTTTACCAAAGAGAAGGCAAGCTATACTTAGGATTTGCTGAACAATTTGTCTAGCTAGGGAAGGGAATAGGGAACAGTTTTTGGCATAATTTTTCTGATTTTTCTGCTGAAGAGATCTTCTTAGCAATTCCCCACACTCCCCACATCTCCCAACCCCAAAGCCTTAATGAGCTACCAATATAGATTAATGGGGAGCGCAGCAATTATGTTGTGAGTTATAGGTAAAGTATCTACTACCATGGCTGTACACAACAACATCATATAGAGAATAGAATATTTAAACAAAGAGCGAGCCAACTGTTTATCGCGAGGATTTTGTCTTAATTGCCAGGTTTTACGGAGAAATAAGCAATTAAGATAAAAAGCGATCGCGCCGTAATCTATTCCTAGATTTCCGAAAGGATAAATCAAGTATAAGGTACAGGGTACTGTTAACCAAGTATACAGCCAAATTTGTTTAACTGTAGATTCTTCTCCTGCTACTACAGGTA
>JBFRWE010000264.1:0-3999 GCA_051439345.1 Xenococcaceae cyanobacterium | reverse complement strand
CTGTGTCTATGTACCCCTTCGTAGGCATAGCGATCGAGTCTATTTTCAACAATTAGTTTTTCTAGATAGCTAATACGTTCTTGGGTTTCTGGGTGAGTAGATAACCAAGCAGGGGGAATAGGTTGATTGTCTTCTTTGGCTATTTCATCTAATTTAACCATTAAGTTACGCACTCCATCGGCTGCATAACCAGCACTAACCAAAATTTTGGTACCGTATAAATCTGCCTGTCTTTCCATATCTCGACTGTAGTCAAGAACAATTAAATTAGCTACTGCTCTACCAACATAAGGAATGTATTGAACTACACTAGCAGTCAAATTGCCTTTGGCTACAAGCTGAAAACCATGAGATAGTGCAGCGTGAGAGACTTCGTGAGCCAACAAACCAGCTAACTCTGCTTCTGAATTCATGTTCATAATAGCTCCTGCATTGACAAAAACTTTTCCCCCAGGTAGAGCAAAAGCATTTAGTTGCTCGTCCATAATGACATGAAATTCGTACTCAAAATCATCTCTTCCTGCTATATCAGTAATCTTTTTGCCTACGTCACGAACGTATTGGAGAACTTCTTCGTCTTCTACCATTGGTAGTATCTTTTGTGCTTTCTTAGCTACACTTTCCCCAATAGCAGATTCTCCTCGCATCAACATTATAGTTGTTTCGAGCGCTGAAATAGGACCAAATAAATTACCAGTTAGAGCAAAACCAACAGCACCAGTAATAATACTACCGATGGCATTGAGAGTTAATTGGGAACGTAAGTAATCTTTATATTCTTCTAGATATTCATCTGCTAGTTGAGTAAATTTTTCTGCTTCAGTATGGTTAGGATTAAGCAAAGCAAACTGGCGAGCAGTAACAGAAGCATCTAGCCATCTTTCTGCTTCTACATCTGTTTGCATTTTAGCGGTTAGTAGTTTTGGCTCATTAGGATACAGAGCAACTGCTTTTTCGAGAACTTGTAATGCTTCTTCTGGACGTTCGTAGCTTTCTAGAACTTCAGCATAACTTATATAACCAGGAATAAATTCTGGATATTCTTTGACTAATAATTCTATTGGCGTAAATATTTTGCTTTCTAGTTGCTGTTTTAATCCTTCTTGATGTATCCGCCAATATACTTTTCCTCCTGGGGATAATTGTTGAGGATTGTAAATTGCTTTAGGTTTATTTTCTTTAATATTTTTGTTCTTTTCTATTGACCAAGTTTTTTTTAATTGTCGATAAATTTGGGCTGCTGCAATTTTATTTCCTGCTAAATAAAGTCGATCTGCTTCGATAAATTTTTCGTGACGAGCAATTTCTTCGGGAATAGGTCGATCTTTTGCTTTTGTTGCTTCTATTTCTGCTTCTACTTCAGCTTGAGACTCATTTTCTTCTGTTGTTTCTCGATCTTTTGGAGTATTAGCTGATTCTATTGTTTTTTTTGTTAGCAATAAATTGTTTTGCTGAGATTGATTTTCTTGGTTGATTTCACGGATAGGCTTAATAGCTAAAGCTGTTTGTCCAGAGACAAAAATACTTAAAATAATTAAGATTAGATTTGACGAAAATTTCATATAATTAAAACTTGCTCAACAATAATTAATTCTTTATATTTATATTTTAAAACTTATACTTAGAAAAAAAAGTGATATTTACTGTTAATTTAATTACAGTACTTACTTTATGAAGACAATATGACCACTCATTTCATAACTGCTGAAGTCGATCTACAAGAAAATCCTGCTCAATTACAAAAAGAGATCGAAGTTGAACTAGAAAAGCGAGGTGAACCTTTACGTTGGGCAGTTACTAAAGTCGATCGCCAAAAGCAAAAAGTTAAAGTAGAAGGTATTGTTACCAAAAAAGAATAGATATTACTTTTTCTTTGTAAGACTTAGTTTGAAAATAGAAGTAGGGGCAAGGCACTGTCTTACCCCCACAATCTGACTTAGTGTCAAACCTAATTAAGCCCAATTAACTTATGCGTCCTTATACAGTTGTATTGATTATTCCTACAGGTATAGGAGCAGCGATCGGGGGATATGCAGGAGATGCTTTACCCGTAGCTAGAGCCATATCTCAAGTCTGCGATCGCCTGATTACTCATCCTAATGTACTAAATGGCGCACAAATGTATTGGTCGATGAATAATACTCTCTATGTAGAAGGTTATGGACTCGATCGCTTTGCTGATTCTAGTTGGGGATTACAGCCAGTACATCAAAATCGAGTTGGTTTACTCCTAGATCGAGGAATTGAGCCAGAATTACGCTTAAGACACTTACAAGCTGCTGATGCAGCCAGGGCAACTTTAGGACTCGATTTGACTGATTATGTAGTTACCGATGCTCCTGTAGAAGTTAAATTAAATACCTCCCCGTCAGGAGCAAGTTGGGGTACGATTGGTAATCCTGGTAGTCTTTTACGAGGAGTAGAAACCTTAATCGATCGGGCATCCGCAGAGGCGATCGCTGTAGTTACTCGTTTCCCTGATGAGCTCGATAGTATCACTCTAGCTAACTATCGTCAGGGGACAGGAGTAGACCCCTTAGCAGGGGCAGAAGCAGTTATATCCCATTTAATTGTTCGTAACTGGCAAATTCCCGCTGCCCATGCACCAGCTTTGATGCCCCTAGAAGTCGATCCGCAAGTATCTCCTCGTGCAGCAGCAGAGGAATTAGGTTACACTTTTTTACCCTGTATTTTAGTGGGATTAAGTCGTGCGCCTCAATTTATTACTGAGCCAAATAAGAATTTTACTAATTCAGCTATTTGGGCAAAGGAAGTAGATGCTGTAGTTGTTCCAGCAACAGCTTGCGGTGGTAGTGCTATTCTCAGTTTGAGTCAGACAAAAACAAAAATCATTGCTGTAGAAGAAAACAATACACAGATGGAAGTTCCCCCAGAACCTTTAGGCATTAAAACAATTAAGGTAAACTCTTACTTGGAGGCGTTAGGTGTTTTAGTAACTCATCGCGCTGGTATTAGTGCCAACGCTCTACGTCCTTCTATATTGTCCCTCCGTTGTTTATCTTAAACCAGTGGCAAATCCAAATAATCCAGAAATAGAATCTCTGAGTCGAACTCAAATTTTAGTAGTGATGGGAGTAACGGCAATTGTGTTACTTATTGTCACTAAAATATGGCAAAAATTAGGTTCTATAGAACTTTTACCCTTAAACTTTACCACTGATGCCTTGGTATGGGGAATCAGTACAGCAGTGGGAATAAGCATTGCTAGCAGCATTATTTATCGACTGTGGCCTGCTTATCGTCGTAGTGCAGATATTTATCTAGAATTAGTAATTAAACCTCTAGTGTGGCCAGATCTTATCTGGTTAGGACTTTTGCCTGGTTTGAGTGAAGAGTTACTTTTTCGCGGTTTGATGCTACCAGCTTTTGGTTTAAATATAACGGCGGTGATTGTTTCTAGTCTCTTTTTTGGTGTTCTCCATCTCAGTGGTAGTGAACAGTGGCCCTATGTGGTTTGGGCAACAGTAGTGGGTTTTTCTCTAGGTTATATTGCTTTGATAACAGGTAATTTATTGATTCCCATCATTGCTCACATTCTTACTAATTTAGTTTCTAGTTTCTTATGGAAGATAAGTAAATCCAAGGCTAGTGAGTAGAGATAGGTAATAAGTAATAAGTAATAGGTAAGCTTAGACGCATTTAAACTGCATTCTTCAATTCTGGTCAAGGCAATAGGCAAGAGGGAATAGGCAACACAGAGTAGGCAACTTAGGTGAGTCCAAGCTTAAGAAATGGTTATTCTTAGCTTTGATTGTTAATTTTTCTTTATGCAACGTTCGATCGAAAGTGGCTCTGGTTGGCGTATTGGCTGGAATCCCCAAGCAGATAAATATCAAGGTTTAGTTGGTAGTGATGATTGGGCGATCGAGTTAACAGCAGCAGAATTTAGTGATTTTTGCCGTTTACTAAATCAGTTAGTCACAACTATGACCCAGATGAAAACAGAATTGATGGACGAAGAAAAAATTACTTGTGAAG
>JBFRWE010000263.1:0-6452 GCA_051439345.1 Xenococcaceae cyanobacterium | reverse complement strand
TGCACCAATTAAAGCAGGGGGTGCCAAATCAAAAATTTTGTTGAGTATAGAACAGATAACTGCTTGCCAAATTAAAACCCGATACTTCCTTCCATACTTAAATAAGCGGGTTAAAGGATGTTGATTGTGGTTTATCTTACGTTTATTTGCCATGGTGGATGCTCGTTTGAGCTATGCTCCTTACCTCAATCTGAGTACTATTACAAACCAAAATAGCATTTTTGTTATAATTATATATTTATCTAAATAAAAATTAATTCACATAACTTAATGTTGTTTAGTAAAATGAAATCATAACAAATTAAGAATTTGTACTTATTTTTTATGATAGAAGCTCACTTCCCTTGGCTTACGACACTCATAGTCTTTCCTATAATTGCATCTTTACTAATTCCCCTAATTCCAGATAAGGATGGTAAAAACCTACGCTGGTATGCAATGGGAGTAGGGGTTACCGACTTTATGTTAATGTGCTACGCTTTTTGGCAGAATTATGATACTAGCACTGCTAGCTTACAGATGGCTGAAAGTTATGCTTGGATACCGCAAATAGGGCTTAACTGGTCAGTATCTGTTGATGGTATCTCTATGCCCTTAGTATTGTTAGCAGGGTTTGTCACCACTCTTTCCTTATTATCTGCATGGCAGGTCGATCGTAAGCCCCGTTTATTTTATTTTCTGATGCTGCTCCTCTATGCTGCACAGATAGGGGTATTCGTAGCTCAAGATATGCTCTTACTATTTATTATGTGGGAGTTAGAGTTAATTCCTGTTTATTTATTAGTATCTATTTGGGGTGGTAAGAGAAGACGTTATGCAGCAATGAAGTTCTTACTTTATACTGCAGCAGCCTCAATCTTTATATTAGTAGCAGCTTTAGCTATGGCTATTTACGGTGGAGGAACTCTAACCTTCGATATGTTAGCCTTAGCAGCCAAAGATTTCCCTCTAGCTTTAGAACTATTCCTCTATGGAGGATTACTCCTCGCTTTTGGCGTAAAACTAGCAATCTTTCCTTTGCATACATGGCTACCAGATGCTCACGGTGAAGCTTCTTCCCCTATCTCCATGATTTTGGCAGGTGTACTGCTGAAGATGGGAGGATACGGACTTATTAGATTAAATCTAGGTTTATTACCTGATGCTCATGTCTACTTTGCCCCCATTCTAGTTGTTTTAGGTGTAGTTAATATTATTTATGGCGCGTTTACCTCTTTTGGACAAACCAATATGAAGCGTCGTCTGGCTTATTCTTCCGTTTCCCACATGGGTTTTGTACTCTTAGGTATTGCCTCCTTTACCGATTTAGGTATTAGTGGAGCAATGCTACAAATGTTATCTCATGGTTTAATTGCTGCTGTGTTGTTCTTCCTGGCTGGAGTAACTTATGACCGCACCCATACTATGATTTTGGATAAGATGGGCAATTTAGGTCAAGCAATGCCTAAAACCTTTGCTCTCTTTACCGCAGGTGCGATGGCATCTTTAGCACTTCCTGGTATGAGTGGTTTTGTCAGTGAGATTGCCGTATTTGTTGGCTTCAGTAATAGCGATATTTATAGTTCTTCTTTCCGCACAGTGGTGATATTCTTATCCGCAGTAGGATTGATTCTAACTCCTATTTACCTACTCTCCATGCTGCGCCAGCTATTTTACGGAAATGAAGCTGCCAATGTATGTGCGATTGATAACAAAGGTCTCCAGGATAGTAGCAATAATAATGAGGAAGCAGCTTGTTTCGGTAATAGTTGTGTCTTACCTAGCGAAGCGAAATTCAATGATGCTCAACCCCGTGAAATATTCATTGCTGCTTGCTTCTTAGTATTAATTGTCAGTGTTGGGCTTTATCCTAAAATGGCTACAGGGATGTATGATGCAACAACTGTGGCAGTGAACGCACAAGTACGTCAATCTTATACTCAGATTGCTCAGAATAATTCCAATATTTATGCTCAAGGATTACACCTTTCAAAATCTGAATTAGCATCTGTTGAGGGAGTTGTTAAGTAAGGATTGAAAATGATGTTTAATTTCTAAACTCCTATAATTTTAGAAATAATTCTAGAAACCGCTTTCAATTCCAGAGCGGTTTTTTAGTTGGAAATTTTCCAGCAACTTTAATAAATTATTCTGTTCATAGTTTGAAGCTAGTTGTTCAACACGTTGAGCAAAATAAGAATATTGCTCGTCTGATTGCTTTAGTAAAGTAGTTTTTGTGATTATTTCATTCATATCACCGAGCTTAGATAAATTCAATAATTCTTCGATTATTTCTATGGGGGGAAGAACTAAAGACTCAGTGGAAGTCTCAATATTATTTTCATTATTCTCATTCTCTATCCATTCCAGTTGTAGATAATCTCCTAATAGATTTAAGAGTTGATTTAAATCAATTGGTTTAGATAAAAAAGTTGTGAAAAGTTCTCGATCGAATTTAAGACCGTCAGAAAATTTAACATTAGCAGAAATAGCAATCATAATTATTCCTCTTAATTGTCGATCTTCTCTTACCTTGTTCGCCATTTCTATTCCATTCATAACTGGCATCACCAGATCGATTAACATAGCATCAGGTTTAAAAGAACGAGCTATTTCTAATCCTTCTTGGCCATTTTTAGCTTCGGCAATTTCAAAGCCAAGAGGTTTTAACAGACTGGATAATAAGTGAATATTGGCTGGCACATCATCTACTATTAAAATTTTCCTCCGCTCACCACGAAAACCTATGGGGGTAAACATTTGGAAAAGAGGAGCGCAGACAATCTCAGAATCTACGCTAGGTAAATCTAGCTCGAAGCAAAAAACACTTCCTGTTCCTAAAGTACTCTTAACCTGGATTTTACTATCCATAAGTTGGAGGATATTATCAGTAATAGTTAATCCTAATCCAGTGCCTTTTTTATTTGCTAAATTGTTACTTATTTGTTCAAAAGGTAAAAATATCTTTTCTAATTTTTCTTCAGGAATGCCAATGCCAGTATCTTCAACTTCAAAGCGGATCTTATGATTGTTTTCTATCTTAGAGCTATCTGCTTGTCGATCGCCAAAATCTTTGACATAACCCACTCTCAAACTTACACTACCTTCTGGAGTAAATTTCAGGGCATTACCTAATAAATTTATTAGTACTTGCTTAAGTCGAGTTTCATCTCCATGAACTGCATTGGGTAAGTTGGAAAGCAGTTGATAGTTAAAACTAAGATTAGTTTGTTGAGCCTGTTGGCGCATCAAACTAGTTAACTCATCTAAAAAAGTTGAAAAGCAAAAATCTTGCGGTTCTAATACAAGCTTTTGGGCTGTGATTTTGGAAAAATCAAGGATATCGTTAATTAGTGTTAGCAAATGTTTTCCAGATTGACGAATCAGTTGAATATTTTGCTGTTGATTTTCATTTAAATTCAAGTCTTTTTGTAAGATTTGGGTAAACCCAAGAATACTGTTTAAGGGAGTTCTTAATTCGTGACTAATATGTGCTAAAAAATGGTCTTTTGCTTGATTAGCAGTCTCAGCAGCTTCCTTAGCTTCCAAAAGTTCCTCAGTGCGTTCTTCTACCCGTTGCTCTAAATCAAGATTAGCTTGATGGAGTTTATTTTTGGCTTCTTGGATTGCTGCTTCTGCCTGATTGCGTTTAGTAACGTCTATCATCACTGCTAGAGAAGCAATAACTGTTCCTGAATTATCTGTTTCCGCAATGCTAGAAAGAAGAACGTCAATTATGATGCCGTTTTTGCAGATAAATTTATACGGTACATCCGTACAAGTTCCTGTTTTCAAGAACTGGGGTAAGATAACTTCTTGAGCATACAAACGAGACTCTTCCGTAAGAAATTCCCAGTATTTTTTCCCAATTACTTCACTTTCTTCATAACCTAAATATTCCAGCCAATAATTGCTCACACTGATTATTCTGCCAATACTATCGATCGAATGAAGCATCACTGGGGTATTGTTATAAAGATTGCGATAGCGTTGCTCGCTTTCTCTGAGAGCTTGTTCTGCTTGTTGGCGATCGCTAATATCAAAGATTGCTCCATTTAAATAAAGGATATTGCCGTAGTCGTCAAATACACCTTTTCCCTTTTCATATACCCAACGGAGGCTATCATCCTCGCATATTATTCTATATTCCAAGACAAAAGATTTTCTGGCAGCTAAAGCTTGATTAATTACATACCCTACATAGTCTTGGTCTTTAGGATGAATAATACTGGCATAGCTTCTCACTTGATTGCCAATAAAATCCGTAGCTTTGTAACCACAAATCCCTTCGATCGCATCACTAATAAAATCCATTGTCCAGTATGAGTCGGACTGACAACGATAAATAACACCAGGAATATTAGACACCAGAGAGCGAAATTCTTCTTCACTTTCCTTCAGAGCTTGTTCTGCTTGCTTCCTTTGAGTAATATTTTCGAGGAGGGTAACAAAGTAAAGGGGTTGGTTTAATTCATCTCGTACCAGAGAAACACTAAGATTGATCCAAACTAACTTACCTTGTTTGTGAATATATCGTTTTTCCATCTGGAAATGAGGAATATATCTTTCTAACAACATATCAATATAAGTTAAATCCCTATCTAAATCATCGGGATAAGTAATTGCCTGAAAAGTAGTTTGTTGTAATTCGGCTTGAGAATAACCTACCATTTTGCATAAAGCAGGATTTACTACTAGCCAGCGACCTTCTAAGGACACGACCGCCATACCAATAGCAGCCGATTGAAATATGCTATAAAAACGAGCCTCGCTTTCTCGAAGAGCTTGTTCTGCTTGCTTGCGTTGCTCTAGTTCTATTTGAAGATTTTGTAAGAGTTCTGCTTGTTTAATCGCGATCGCCAATTGTAATGCCAACTCATCAAGTAATTCAATTTCTTCTTCTTGCCACTGATGAGTGTTATGACAATGATGGGCAATCAGTAATCCCCAAAGACGAGAAGTACCACAATTGGAGAGAGAAGGTGTAGGTAAAATCGGGACAATAGCATTTGCCTTAACTTGAAATTCTGCCAAAAGATCGAGATGACATTGACTCAGTTGAGCTGTATAAACATCATTAATTGCTAGGGTTTCACCTCGTTCATATTTATCTGCTCCTCTAGTTTGAAAACAAGTATCGATTACTTTTGTGCTTAGAGACTTTTTCCAACCAGGTTTAACTGATTCGGCAACAATATTGCCACTCATATCGGCAGCAAAACGATAGACAATAACGCGATCGCAATCTAGTATGTTTTGGACTTCTCTAACTGCGATCTCAAGAATATCTTGCAAATTAAGAGATTGACGAATACGTAAAGCAACCTCTGTGATTAACTCTTGTTGTTTTGTTTTTTCAGCTTTTTCATCAGTAAGTTCCAACTTTCTAGGTTGGTTGTTATTGAATTGATTATCTGACATGACGACAACAGAGTTTTTAGATATTAATTACTATTTCTATTTCTCGGTCTGATCAAACAACTAAACTACTAGTTATCTTATAAGGTGAGAAAAGATAAAATCTTCCCTAGCTTAGACTAAAATTTCGAGAAATGGGGCAAAAGATAACCAGAAATTTGATTTTAGGACTTGTCCATTATTAAATTCGGTATTTCTCCGCTGCTTCCAAAGCTTCCCCTACTTTAGATGGGAGAAATCTGAAGTTGTTTCTGGACAACTCCTTAGTCTGGCAGGATGGGTATTTACTTATCCTGCCAGACTGGTATTAAACTTAGATGCTAAGCTCACCCTGAGCTAGTTGTCGTGCTAGTTCATCGGGTTTTAGTGCATGACACACTCAGTTAATTTAATACTGGAAAACATAAGCTGTTTTAAATAACATCAATTGATACTTATTCTCGAACTTTCTAAGTATCTGACATAGGCATAAAATGAACTGCATCAATTCTGGTATGTTCCCCTGTATACACATTACCTTGTTCCATTCCTTCAATTCGGAAATCGTCACCAGAAGATACAAATACATCTGCAATTTCTAAAGATATCTTCGTTTGATTGTTAGCTAAATGACTACCAAGTTGTCGATCTAGTTGAAAAGATGCAAGCTGATTAGCATTCTGCTCAATATCAATTTGACCGACACCATCATTTTCATCGAAGGTGTCAATTACGATTTTGTATAGACCAGTACCGCCAGAGAACTCAAAACTAGCAGCACCAGTATCGTTATTATTTCCATCTCCGCTATAAAGACTAATTACTTTTCCATTACTAGCAAATTGATTGTTTTCTGTGCGGTATCCTCCAGAAAGGTTCATATTCTCTGCTTCAATCAGAACAGGTTGGTTCGGTTGAGGAGATGGAGGAGATGAAATATTTGTTTCAAGTATGAACTCGACTCCATCAAGACGAGCATGTTCAGCAGTGTTGACACTACCCTGTTCCATTCCTTCAATTTGGAACTCATCACCAGCAGATACTTCTACGTTTTTAATTTCTAGGGATGTTTTTGT
>JBFRWE010000262.1:0-3988 GCA_051439345.1 Xenococcaceae cyanobacterium | reverse complement strand
CATTGCCCACTAGAGGATAATGTTCAGGTAAGATACCATACTGGACATGTCTTGCTCCTAAGTCCTTTAAGGCTTGTGTCAAGAAACCAAGTTTGCGTAGATTGAGAACTACCAAGACTAAAGATTCCGCTAACTTCTGCTCTTGTGCCTTCATATCTGTGTTCTCAAACAAAGGCTTAGTCTCTGGATGTAATATGAATAATACTTGGTAGAAACTAGCAGCAAAGCTTGATAATCGAGGTCTTATTTGAGCAAAAGAACTTTCTAGTAGTTCTACTTCTAAGGTGATTTCCCCTGGATTCTCTTCCTGACTGGAAGATTTATCTTCAGCAGCTTGAGCAGGTAAATTTGAGCTTTTCGTTATTTCCTGGGAATAATTCTTATTTTCTCGAGCTATAATAGGTGTTTCAGTAGATTTACTTTCATTTGCCCTATCTAACCTAATTACCTTTGATTCTGAAGACCTTACTCCCTCTAGCATAATACTACTAATGAGATTATAAGCATCTTTCCAAGCTTTTTTGACTTTTGGTGTCCAATCTGAGCCTAAATAATTTTCAAAGGTAGTTAAAAGCGCATTGCCCACTAAAGGGTAATGCTTGGGTAAGATACCATACTGGATATGCCTTTGTGCTAAGTCTTTTAAGGCTTGTGTCAGAAGGCCAAGTTTGCGCAGATTGACAACTACCAAAACTAAAGATTCAGCTAACTTCTGTTCTTGTGCCTCCATATTTGTATTCTCAAACAAAGGCTTAGTTTCTGGATGTAGTATGAATAATACTTGGTAGAAACTGGCAGCAAAGCTTGATAATCGAGGTCTTATTTGAGCAAAAGAACTTTCTAGTAATTCTACATCTAAGGTAATTTCCTGAGAATTTGCGTCTTTTTGTAATGACATCGGCAAAAGTGTTCTAAAAAAGATAGGAGTTGATTCATAAACAAAAGATTAAGAAGTTTATTGTCGAGCCATTAAACGAATTAGTGAGCGGTAAATCATCACTGTGCTGAACTCTGTATATAATTCGCAATCCTTACTGAGACGGTGAAACCGATTTAAACAACCAAAAGTCCGTTCCACAATCGATCGCTTTGGCAAAACTTTAAATTCCTAAGATTGACGCTTAATGACTTCCACTTACATCCACGGCATATTTGTTTAAGAGATTGGGCAAAATTTTCCCTAAATAGCCTTGGTCAACTCATACTGCTTTTAATTTAGTCAGCTTTCCCGATGCTTCTTAGACGTTCTGAAAAATTGGCGTTAGTGACGAGGATTCCAACCAATGATAGCTTGGAATCTACGACAATATGGCGTTACCCCCTTTAACTTGGCTTGCCAACGTCAAAATCTTATTCTCTACCTTGCGTGCTACCTACTTATTGATGAGGAAACCTCAGTGCAGACAGCGTAATTGTTTCCGTAGTTCTGACTGATAAAAATCAGCTATCGTTAAATTTTAGATTAGATTGCGATTTTCTTAATTTATTGTTTTCTTAAATTTTGACCAAGTTATGGTCATCAAGAAAGTGGTTATTGTTGAAAATAACCAGACATTATTTTCTCAGGCAGAAAATCATGAGGGAAAATTTTCCATTGACAATCTGCTCTTTGTAAATAAAACATAGTGTTGAAAATTTCTCTTCAATCGACAGCTTTTATCATTTCTAAAACCTTTTGGGGTAAGCAAGAAAGGTTCAACAACTTCCCATTGAAAACCCTTTAGGGCATGAGGATGCATTTTTCGCTTTGGATGAGCAATTTTTGCTAAGTAACTCATGATAGCTATTTTATTCAGTTTTTGTTAGATTGCAATCCACTGAGAATTCCTCTTTCTTTAACTCAGGCTTCCTTTAAGCATTAGCTCTTGTATACAAATATAGATCGACTAATTTTACTTTTTTGTAAACTTTGATACACAATAATACTTGAAAGTAAATTTGAAGCTAATATTATTTCTCAAAAGTAATGAGGGATTTATTAGAGTGGAAGGGGACAAGAAAATTATATAATAAGGGTTTTACAGTTTATTCTTAAGAAAAAACAACTAACTATTTATTTAGCCAGTTAGTTTCGAGAATAGGAATAATCTTAGTGATTTTTTGGGTGAAAAACCTACTTTTTGGGCAAAATGTTTTGATATCATGACTTTCTACTTCAAAAATAAATCAGAAAAAAATTACCTTATTAGAAACAAACTATACTAAAATCTATACTAAAAAAATGCCTGTTTTATCTGTCAAAATACCAAAATAAGATTTATTTTATGTTCGATCGCGCTTCCCGTTTTCTTGGCTCAATTAAGCTAGCTGTTCCTTTATTAAGCACAATTATTTTAATTCTCATTGGAGCAACATTTTATGAATCTCAAGTAGGCTCGACGACTGTACAGCAAGAGATTTATAAAAGTCCTTGGTTTGGGTTTTTAATGTTTCTTTTGGCGATAAACTTAGGAATTTCGGCTTTATCTCGCTATCCTTGGCGGGGAGCAAGAAAAATTGGGTTTGCTCTGACTCACTTGGGTTTAATTGTCATCATTGCTGGTTCTGCCGCCGTAATTCACTTAGGAATGGAAGGAATGCTGCTAGTCAGAACTGATAGCGGTGCCAATAACCAGATTAGAATAGAAGGGGACTTATTAGAAGTAATGACCCCAGAGGGTGAAATAAGGCAAAAAAATATTTTTGTCAAGCAAGATAATAGAGTCAATCCCTCATCGTTTGCGGGACTAGAATTAGAAATCTACACCGAAAACGCAGTCAAAACAGTTAATTTTATTGAAGGTGCAACAGTAGATAATCCAGCCGTGAGGTTGAATCTAACCAGTGAGCGTATGGGGCAAACTTTAGAACGCTCTCTAGCAATTGCTCCTACCGCCTATAGTAAGCTAAATGTTGGCCCAGCAGAATTAGCTATTATGGAAACTAAAAGCGAATCTGAACTAAAATCGCTCTTATCTGCCGATAATACCGAAAATATTCATCCTTGGGGAGAAATCCAGGTTATCACTGCCAAAAAATCTCAAAAGATAGATGTCAAACAAGCATTGGCTAGTCCGATATCCTTCAATAATTTACAGATAAAAGTTCTCGATTTTTTCCCCGATTTTCAGTTAGATCGTAACAATCTTCCTGTTACTGCTTCCCAAAATTTAAATAATCCAGCCGTTTTACTGGAACTATCAACTTCAAAAGGAATGGAACGCTGGTTTATCTTTGGTAAAGAAGAGTTTCCTCCTATTCGCACCCTAGTGTCAGGACAAGCATTAGAAAATATTAGTCTCGACTACCAAATTCAACCACCTACAGCAGAAGATTATTTTCGAGTAATTGTGAATGAGTCGGCAGAACTTTATTACGCTGCTAAGTCTTCTCAAGGATTTAAATCAGGTACATTAAAATTAGGTCAATCGGTAACTCCTGGCTGGGCAGATTTTCAAATTACTCTAGAAGAATATATTCCCCACGCTCAAATAGAAAGAGAAATAATTCCTGTAGAAGACTCTAATTTAGAAGGAACACCAGCATTACTAGTTAAAACAGCCACAGGGAAAGAAACCTGGCTACCCTGGGGTGAACCAACAGTTATTCAAGACTCCCAAGGTGAAATGTATGCAGCCTTTAGTCCCAAACTAGTAGAACTTCCCTTTGGTATCAAATTAGAAGATTTTATCGTCGATCGCAATGAAGGTTCGGAATCCGTGGCAATGTGGACAAGTAAAATCCGCATGGAAGATCCTCAAAATAATATCATCGAACAGCGCAAAGTCTGGATGAATCATCCTACTTGGTATCATGGTTGGAAAATTGCCCAAGCTTCTTGGAATCCTGGTGACTTACAACAGTCTACTTTGCAAGTGAAACGAGAACCCGCCTGGGTAACTGCTTTAACTTGGATAGGTTCGGGGTTAGTTGTCTTGGGGATTGCAGTTATGTTTTATGCACCTGCCTTAACTCGGAAGTTGCGTCAATCGAATGAAGAGTTAGAAGT
>JBFRWE010000261.1:0-13710 GCA_051439345.1 Xenococcaceae cyanobacterium | reverse complement strand
GTACCATTTCTCAAATGTTTACTGGGTAATAGTTTTGAGTTAGGTTGCTCTGTAGAAGAGCTTAATTCTAGCCCCAATCCTAGTAAAACTAATTGGTTAAAAGATTGAGTTATTCCCATAGACTGTTGAGAAATTCGCTCTGTAATTTCTGCTAATTCTTGAACTGAATCTTTCGCAAAGGTCGAACTTTGTATTTTATTTTCTAAAGCTCCAGAAATAGTTTCGATAAGGTTACTCAGTTGATGATTGAGAGTAACAACTTGGTCTAGCTTTTGACTAACCAGTTGAAATTCTCCAACTCCATCGACTAAATTTTGTGTTTCTGAGTCGAGAACAGTTTTTTTCTGCACAACTGCTGTTTTGATATTGGCAAATAAGGGTTCGATTTTGGCTGTCGCCTCAAATAGCTCCTGCATCAGAGAGAAAATTGTCTCAGACAAGTCAATCAGAGAATTTTGACTTTCTTCTTCGATCTGACTACGATTTACGGCTCTAGTTATACCCATAGATTGCTGAGCTATTTGCTTGCTCACATTTTTGATCTTCTCAATTGTCTCGGAAAAATCCTGGCAAGAATTACTCAGATTTTCAAATCCTCCTGCCAGATTGAGAACTGTATTGTGAATATTAGAGATGCTATTTAAAGCACGTTGTAAAATTTCTTGAGTACCATGAGTAGATTGCTGTAGTTGTTCGAGTAGTTGGGCGTTGTTGAGAGCTAAACCTATTTGCGTAGCAATTTGAGTTACCCAACGGATTTCAGGTTTCTGCCAATCACGAGGACCAGAACATTGATGAGCTACTAGTAAGCCAAATAGTTTTCCTTCATTGGTAATTGGTGTTACTAGATTTGCCTTAACTTGTAATTTTTCTAATTGTTCTACATAACAGCTACTCATTCCTGCTTCGTAAATATTACTCCAGGCGCGAACTCTACCTTTGCTATACTTTTCTAGATATTTGGATTCAAAACAAGGATCTTTAATGACTCTACCTTCTGCTCTTATCCATTCACCTACAACAGATTCCGCCACAATCATGCCGTAGTTATCTTGGTTGATATTGTAGATGACAACGCGATCGCAATTTAAAATTCTGCGTACTTCTCTCACACTAGTTCTGAGAATATCCTCGGTTTTAAGCGATTGACGAATCTGTTGAACCGAATCGGTAAAATACTCTGTCCATTTATTTTCTTCTTCTACTTGCTGCCTTAACCTTTTGGCATCGGCTAAGAGTTGGGCATTGTCGAGAGCAAAGCCAATTTGCGTAGCAATTTGAGTTACCCAAAAGATTTCTAATTGATCCCATTGACGGGTATGAGAACATTGATGAGCTACTAATAAACCAAATAGTTCTCCTTCTTTAATAATTGGTGTTACTAGATTGGCCTTGACTTGTAATTTCTCTAGTTGTTCCACATAACACATACTCATTCCTGATTCGTAAATGTTACTCCAGGCGCGAACTCTACCGTTACGATACTGTTCGAGATATCTAGCTTCAAAACAAGGATCTTCAAGGATTTTCCCCTCTGACTTTGTCCACCCACCTACTACAGATTCCGCGACAATCACACCATATCTATCTTCATTTAAGCTATAGACTAAGACTCGATCGCAATTTAAAATTCTGCGTACTTCTTTAACACTAGTTTTGAGAATATCTTCAGTTTTGAGGGATTGACGAATCTGTTGAATTGCATCGGTAAAATCCTTTGTCCACATACTTGCCTCTTCAGTTATCTTGTCCTTGACTTCGTCAAACGCTTGATTTGTATTTTCAATTATGCTTTTCTGTTTTGGAGATTGAAGATTTTTTTGGACGTTGCTATTGTTTTTTTGATTATTTGCTGTCTGTTGTCTGGAATTAAAATCTTGCGACATACTTGCCTCTTCAGTTATCTTGTCCTTGGCTAAATCAAACGATTGACTGGTATTGGTGATTATGGTTTTCTGCTCTTGAGGTTGAAGCTCTTGCTGCGTTTTGCTGTTATTTGGTCGATTTTCTGTTCTCTGTTGTTGGGAATTAAGATACTGGGATTTCTTAGCCTGAAAAATGTTGGAAATGACTCTGCTTGCTGTTTTTGCTCCTTCCCGCACAAAACTAACTGTTTCTGGATGCCAAGTTTGTCGATGAGAACATTGATAAGCAACCAAAAAGCATAATACTTTATTGTTGACAGAAATTGGTGCGATCGCCAGACTTTTAACCCTAAGCTTTTCCAGGTCTTCTAAATCACTTTTACTTTTATCTGTTTGGTAAATATCATCTATGGTTAAAGGCAGATTATGAGAGTACAGTTTTAAATGCTCCCCTCCTAAAAAAGGGTCTTTAATTGTTTTTCCTACCATAGAAGGATATTTATCATGGGCAGATTCTGCCAATACTAAGCCTTGGGATGATTTGCTGGCACTGTAAATAACTACGCGATCGCACTTAAGAATTTTTCTAGTTGTTTCAACAGTAACTTTTAAAATTTCTTTGACTTTTAAAATTTCTTTGAGATTTTGATCTTTGCTTAGTTTTAAATCTAGAGCGTTAGTCATCAGCAGATAGATTCTAAAGTATTTAATAATTTTTTTTCAAAAATCCAACCATCTTTGCCACTAAAGACTACAAATTAAATTAATAGACCTAGCTTGAAAATAATTGAAAAGTAACCTTTACTTTTCCTTAAAAACACCCGCTGCATCCCTCTCGGTCACGATCTAAAAGTTCCTCCTCTTTCTGGAGAAAGAGTATTGCCTATTTAAAAGATAAAAGTTCAAAGTATCGTAATACTCTTATACTATTAAGTTTTTATTTTGTGAACAGAAATAAACCTTTGACCTCTGATTTGAGATCGTTTTTATGTAGCAGGGTAAGGATGAACGGTAGTTATTAATAAACCGTTTTGCCTGATTTTCTTGGTCAGAGTCGCAAACTTGTCTCCGTGCAATTACTTAATATACTTAAATTACATCTTAATATAAATTAAATATAAATACCCAAAATAAATTAAAATTTAGGCTATTTATTTTAACTACCATGCGTGCCATGATTTTAGATAGGGCAGGTCAGCCACTACAAGAAAGTCAACTACCAATGCCCAAACCACAACCAGAACAAGTATTACTCAAAGTTCATGTTTGTGGAGTCTGTCGAACTGATTTACACATCGTCGATGGGGAACTAGCTAAGCCAAAACTGCCTTTAGTATTAGGTCATCAAATTGTCGGGACAGTAGTAGAAACTGGAAGCCAAGCAAACAAATTCTCTGTGGGTACTCGCGTTGGTGTACCTTGGCTGGGTCATACTTGCAATTGTTGCCGTTATTGTTTGGCTGGTCAAGAAAATTTATGCGATCGCGCCTTATTTACAGGATACGATCTCAATGGCGGTTACGCTGAATATACTGTCGCCGATGAAAGTTTTTGCTTTCCCATTCCCGAAGGCTTTCCCGACTTACAAGCTGCACCTCTACTCTGTGCAGGATTGATTGGCTATCGTTCCTATCGCATGACAGAGGATGCCGAAAAAATTGGTTTTTATGGCTTTGGTGCTGCTGCCCACATTTTAATTCAGGTAGCAAAATACCAAAATAAACAAGTATATGCCTTTACCCGTTCGGGAGATACTCAAGGACAAAAGTTTGCCTGTAATCTCGGTGCAGTTTGGGCTGGAAGTTCAGATGAATTGCCCCCAGAAAAGTTAGACGCAGCTATTATCTTTGCCCCTGTAGGTAAATTAGTTCCCGCAGCTTTAAAGGCTGTTGCTAAAGGTGGCGTAGTAGTTTGTGCTGGTATTCACATGAGTGATATTCCTAGTTTTCCCTATCAGATTTTGTGGGAAGAAAGAGTTTTACGTTCTGTTGCCAATTTGACTCGTAGAGATGGTGAAGAATTTTTAGCTTTAGCCCCACAAATTCCGATTCAGACAGAAGTGACTTCTTTCCCCTTATCTGAAGCCAATGAAGCTTTAGATGCTTTACGAACTGGCAAAATTAACGGTGCAGCAGTACTCGCGATCGCTAGTTAATTTAAATATTGCTAATTGAAGGGGAAGGAACAATGTCTCTCGAATCTAAAGGTAGTATCACTGTCACAGTTGTACCTTGATTCACTTCACTGTCAATATTAATGCTACCTTGATGAGAATCAACACATTTTTTCACTACTACTAATCCTAAACCAGTACCAGGAATGCGACGAACATTTTTACCACGATGAAAAGGTTCAAATAGTTGTTGTCGATCTTCTGTCGGAATACCAATACCGCGATCGCTAATTTGGATCTGAGCTTGGTTTGAACTAAACTGAAGGGAAAAACAAACTTGACCACCTTTAGGTGAATACTTGATTGCATTCGAGAGGAGATTGGAGAGAATCGAGCGTAATAATTTCTCGTCTAAACAAGCACCCATTATTTCTCCTTCACAGGAAAAGACCAGTTTATGTTGATTTCCTGCACTAAGTTGCATCTCTTCGACAAATTGACGGCAAAATTGGTCTAAATTGAGTATTTTGGGGTTAAATTCTAGTTTTCCAGTTTCAGCACGATTAATAGTCAAAATATCGTCCAATAGCTGAACCATATTTTTCACAGCATCTTGAATACGCTTTAAATTGCGTTCTCTTTTGTCTGGTTGATTCCAAATATTGGGGGAGTTTTCTATCAGTTGGGCTGCTGCCAGGGCAGTACTAAGAGGAGTCCGAAATTCATGGGATGCCATGGAGAAAAAGCGAGTTTTGAGGGTACTTAATTCTCGTTCTCTCTCTAAAGCTAGGCGCATCTCATCTAAGCGTTTGCGTTCAGTGATATCGCGAGAATTGATCATAATTCTGGGTTCTGGAGAATTATCGATAAATTGCTGACTAATAGCTTCGAGTATGCGCCAAGAACCTTGTTGGTGTCGGCAGCGAAATTCAATAGGCAGAACTTTCTGAGGATTTTGCAGAACATTGATAATACCCTTAAATGCCGTTCCTAAATCATCGGGATGAATATAGGCAAAAAAGTTTTGACCAATTAATTCGTTTGGGGAATAACCTAAGACTTTTTCCACTGAGGGGCTTTCATAAAGGATAATACCATCGTTATCTAAAATAGTGACTATATCTAAGGCATTTTCCACTACTCTACGGAAACGTTCTTCGCTTTGACGGAGTGCTACTTCTGTCCTTTTGCGTTCAGTAATATCTCGTTGTACGGAAATCCAATGAGTATATCGACCATTTTTGTCTGCTACTGGTACAATGCTAAACTCTACCCAAAACTCAGAACCGTCTTTACGGTAGTTAATTGTTTCTACTGTGACTGGTTTCCAGTTGACAAGGGCTGAACGTACTCGATCTAGTGCCTGGCGATTAGTTCTCGGTCCTTGGAGAATACGCGGTGTTTTCCCTAGAACTTCTTTGAGAGTATAGCCAGTAGTCCGAGTGAATGCCTCGTTAACATAGAGAATTCTTGGTCCTGGGTTGTCAACAGGTTCAGCTTCAGTAATCAGAATAGCATCGTTAGTATTGACTACTACAGATTGGAGTAATCTTACTTGTTCCGCTTGACGTTTTTGCTCTGTAATATCTGCAACTACTGCTACCATTCCACTGATCTTATTTTCACTATTAGTTAAAGGTGCAGCAGAAAAGACAATATCAATGGTCGAACCATCTTTTTTTTGTCTACGTACTTCTAGACTAGGAGGAGTTACTCCTTGCAAAATACTTTGTTTGATGTTTTGGTATCCTTCTACTGTCTCTTCAGAAATAATGGGGTTAGGACGATCGATAACTTCTGCTTCAGTCCAACCAAACATCCTCTCCGCAGCAGGATTCCAAATTTTAACCTGTTCTTGTAAATCGAGAGTGAAAATAGCTCTAGGAGAAGCTGCAATCAGAGATTCTAGAGTATGATTCGTATGTCTTAGAGCGATTTCTGTCCGCTTATGCTCTTTAATTTCTGCTTTTAGAGCGTTATTAGTGATAGTAAGTTCTCTGGTGCGCTGTTTTACCCTTAGTTCTAGTTTAGTATTGAGTTGTTGCAGTTTTTCGTAGAGTTCTGACTGCTGAATAGCGATCGCCACTTGAGTTGCTAGTTGCTGCATTAACTCAATCTCTAAGGGTTGCCACTGTCTGATTCTACTACACTGATGGGCAATCAAAAGTCCCCAAAGATAGGAATTATGTTCCGCTACTTCTTCTTGCTCATGCCTGATTTCTTGGATAATGGGTACAACTAATTTAGCTTTAACCCCAAATTGTTTGACAAAGTCTGCTAGACAAGATTCTACATCGTCTCGATCGATGTCTTTAATGGTGCGGATTTTACCCTGAATGTAAGCTTGATGATACTCGCTAGGGAATACTTCTTCAGGGAAGGTTTTGCCTAGAATAGTCGGGTAGTTTGGTAAAACATTTTCAGTAATAGCACTACCAGTACCATTTTCCCAAACACGATAGATTAAAACTCGATCGCACTCCAGAAATTTTCTAACCTCTGCTACTGTTGTTGCTAAGACTTCTTCCAGGTTTAAAGATTGGCGAATCTGTTGGGCAATTTGATTCACCAGTCTTTCTCGCTCAGTTTGTTGCCACAAGATAACTTTAATTTGTCGCTGGAGTAAGTAAGAAGCACTTACAAGAACAATGCTTCCTAAGCTAATGAGAATAGTTGGACTGAGAAAATAGACTTCTCGCATAAGTCTTAATTGATTAGCAAAAACTAAGGAGAATCATCAAATCTAGTATGCAGTCCACCATACTTGAACCAATATTTTTTTAGGTCTTGATTGGGGGTGTGTAAAGTTGCTTTGGCTTGATAGAGAATAATTCGTCGCTGATTGCCTATGCAAAGGTGCTTGACCAGTTTTACATTAATTAACGTTCCGCCTAAACTTTTAATACATGCCTCAAATCGCTCAACTGTCGAATATCCCAACGTTTCAAACAAGAAAAAATTTCCCGAACAAATTAGATGGCGACTTCTAATCCAAGTCTGCATTTTTTTACGAGCTAGAAGAGGTAGCATAATTTCTTTTGACTTTAATTCATCTGGGTATTAGTAAGTAGTTGTGCAAAATTAATTTCCTGGTTGAGATTGGGAAAAGGGAAAGGGAAAAATCAAATGTGTAATTAATTTTGTTTAGCCACTTAGGAAAGGGAGGAAAACCATCTGCATAGTCAATTTCCTCCCAGATCTGATTTCATTAAATAACTTGGTTGAATCCTAAGATTGTTCCCCTAGAGACTGATCAAACCGAATGCAGACAAAGCTACTGCTAGTACTAGTAAGGTAAGAATACTAGCTCCTGCTATGGTTAATACTTTGGCTACTATTAATACCTGTTGAGGTGGATAATAAGGTTGACCGCTCCAACCATAATCACCAGGTTTGTGGGCAAAATAACCTAAAGCTTCTAATTTAGAACGATGCTCTGCTCCATAACGAGGCATTCTGGCAAAAGGTAATTCTCCTCGATCTTTTTGTGGGAGGATGCGTCTTCTTTGATAAGGGACAGTATCATCGCCAAAATTGTTGAGATATTCTTCAGTGTTGAGTAAATCATCAACAAATCCTTCTAAACCCTTAGTAGCTAAGACAATAGACCAAGCCAGTTTTTCGCGATCGCTGTAGATATTTCGCCCTAAAACTCTTTGGATACACATCTGTACAAACCGATAGTTGTTATTAGGTTCGTAATTGCGTCTTCTAAAAGTCTCGGAAAGTAATAAACCTCGCACAAACTCTCTAATGGTGATTTGACCATTTCTCAATTGAGATTCTAGGGCTTTTTCTCGATTGCTAGTAATTAGTTGTTGCTCATTGAAAATTTGACGATAGGTTGCCCAAATTAAATTCTCAATTTCTCCACTAGAAAGAAGATTTTCTGTGGTGTAAATCCGAGGCTGTTCGTCACCTGGAATTTCATAGTTAGCTACACGCTGATTTTGAGATGAAGGAGGATAATTGAGGAGAGGAATAGCCATATTTATAAGTCTCTATTCTTAAATTGTCAGTTTTACTGGAGGAGTCTATCTATAGCAGTCAAAGCATAGATTATGAGCCATTTGTCATTAGTTATTGGCAATAGAGAACAAAAGACACATGACTAAGGACTAGATCAATCTTTACTTCCTTTGCTATAAGACGCACTAGTTTAGCTCTGTTAAAGCTGCTGTCTAAAAGACTACCAAATCAGAAGTAATGAAATTGGTGAGGAAACGGTAAAGAAAACGGAAAGATTGGCTAAACGGAGTAAATTGTTACAGTATGAAATATTTTTGCGAAAATTCCTAACTGTCTATTTTTTCTTGTAAGTTGGAACTGATTAGTATAAGTAACTCCAGAAAATGCGGATTCTTTTGGTTGAAGACGATTTAAGCTTAGCTGAAACTTTGGCAGAAGCCATTACCGATCAACGTTATGTTGTTGATGTGGCAATGGATGGAGAGTCGGCTTTAAACTATATCGAAACTCTACATTATGACTTGCTGCTCTTAGATGTAATGCTGCCCGATTTTGATGGTATCAGTCTTTGCCAGAAGTTACGAGCAAATGGTTATCAAATGCCTATTCTCATGATTACGGCTTTAGATACAGTCAGTGATAAAATTACGGGTTTAGATGCTGGTGCAGACGATTATATTATTAAACCAGTTGACTTAGGAGAGTTATTTGCTCGTATTCGGGCATTATTGCGTAGGGGAAGTACATCCGTAGCACCAATCTTAGAATGGGGAGACTTGTATCTTAATCCGAGTACCTACGAAGTCAAATATGGGAATACGCCTATACATTTGACTCCTAAAGAATATAGTTTACTAGAGTTACTATTGCGAAATGGTCGGCGTGTTCTTAGTCGTCCTTTTATTATCGAACACATGTGGTCGCTGCAAGAACCACCAGAAGAAGATACTGTCAAAGTACACATTAGAGCATTGCGTCAAAAGTTGAAAGCTGCGGGAGCAGCCAAGGATTTTATTGAAACTGTTCACAGTATGGGATATCGGCTGAAAGCATTAGTTTGTCAAGATTGAAAAATTTTGAGTATTTATATTTAATCACTGATTAACTATCAAATACTGTCTATTGCCTAAAAACTAAAAACTCGCCCTTACCTGCTTCAAAATATTTCTGTCTATTAATGTAATGGCGAAAGTAGTTCCCTAGCTTAACTTAGTTAATCTTCATACCAACTAGAACGCCAAGCAGCTTCAGCTTGCACCTTTGCATATTCTTTTTGTAGGTTATAGTAATGCTGTCGTATTTTATGTACTTGTTTAAGTAAATTACGAATTTGAGTACGTTGGGCATTTAAGCTAGCATTAGCAAATTCGATTTCAGATAAACGCAAACGCAATAAACTAATTTGAATAGCCCTTGTGGGCTTTTGTTGTTTGTCTTTTTCCGTTTCGATCGCTAAATTGAGAATATTAGCTAAATGATTAAATCTGCTGCTTGAAGAGCCACTACTTTCTGCTTGAATTGCTACATCGAGAACTTTGTTGGGTAAACGATTGGGAATTATTTGAGCATCTTGCATAAATTTGTTAGCTTCTCTAGAGATAGAATCTAACGACTTTTTAATTTTAAATTCTATTTTTTGTTGCCATCGAATTAAACTTTCAGGATTATTAGGATTATTATTTTCTTGGGGTTCTATTTTATTAAGCTCAGAGGATAAACTTTGTAATTGATTGATTATTTCTTTAGCTTCTTCTGAAGGATATCGAGCTTTTTCGTCTGTTTCTGCTACTTCCAATTCATTAGCAATTTTATCCTCTTCTTTTGGTTCTTCGCTTATAGGTAAATTCTTAATTATTTCTTCAACTATATTTAAATCACTTTCTTCTTCCAATTGCTCACGATTTTCTAGACTTTTTAGCAAGGAAGATTCCAGGTCTTTACCTAAACTTCTGAGGGATTGCTGTAGCTTTTCCCGTTGTTTTAAGGATAAACGTAAAAAGGAGTCTGGATAAATTTGAGTACATAGTTGATAACTAGCTAAGATAAGCTGTTGTCTTGTCCCTTGACCCAGTTGCTCTATATATTCGCTATACAAACTTTTTAGTTCTTGCGTAAATTCAGCTACTGTTTCTTCAAGATTTTGTAAATCTTGTTCGATTTGCTGAATGGATTTTGCCATTACTTATAATCTTCAGCAATAAGTTTACTTATCCAAGGTAACATCTTGATTATGTCAAAAGCGATCGCTCCTGACATAATCAAGTATATGGCGATCGCTTTTAATTATTTGCTCGGCTTATATTCCTTACTTTTTGCCTGTTTGGGCAGCTACTTCTTCGGCGAAATTACTTTCTTTTTTCTCGATGCCTTCTCCTAGGACAAAGCGAGTAAAGCGACGTACCTGAATGTTTTCTCCTAGTTGAGCAACGCTTTGCTTAACTAGTTCTTCTACCGTAATACTTTGGTCGCGAATATAAGGCTGAGGCATTAAAGAAATTTCTTTAAGACGCTTATCAACTCTACCCTGGACAATCTTTTCTTTAATCTTGTCTGGTTTGCCTTCTAAGTCATCCCTACCCATTTCGATTTCTTTTTCTTTTTCACCTACTTCAGCAGGAATATCATCTACCTTGACGTATTCTACGTTAGGGCAAGCAGCAATTTGCATAGCAATATTACGTACTAGAGCTTGAAACTCTTCTCGACGAGCAACAAAATCTGTTTCACAGTTAACTTCAACTAGTACACCAATACGACCACCAGTATGAATATAGCTGTCAACCAAACCTTCTGCTGCAATACGACCCTCTTTTTTGCCTGCGGACATAATGCCCTTTTGTCTGAGCCATTCAATGGCTTTTTCCATATCGCCATCGCTTTCAGCGAGAGCTTTTTTACAGTCCATCATGCCCGCGCCAGTCTTTTCGCGGAGTTCCTTAACCAATTTTGCTGATATTTGCGCCATTTTTTAGTACCTATCTCTATTAATTAACGATTACAGAACGATTTTCTGGTTAGTACTGATTACTTAATTAGGTTAACGGTAAAGGTTGCCTAATTAAGATTCAGTCTTATTTTATTCTTCGCTGTCCGCTGCTGCTTCGCTACTTACTTCTTCAATAATTTCTGCTTCGTTATTTACTTCTTCAATAATTTCTGCTTCGTTATTTACTTCTTCAACAACTTCTTCTGTATCGTCATAATCTTCAGCGTAATCAGCTGCTTCTATTCCCTCTTCAAACTCTTCATAGTCTTCTTGATTCTCAAGTTGACCATGATGACCTTCATAGATAGCATCACACAACTTAGCAACTATAAGTTTAATAGAGCGAATTGCATCATCATTAGCAGGAATAGGAATATCAACTAATTCGGGGTCGCAGTTAGTATCTAAAATAGAAACAATCGGAATTCCTAATTTCTGGCATTCCATAATGGCATTGTATTCTCTTTTCTGATCGACAATAACCACAATATCAGGGACTTTCCGCATCATTTTAATGCCACTCAGATATTTCTGAAGCTTCCCTAACTCACGACGCATTACAGAAGCCTCTTTTTTCGGTCTTTTGTCAATGCTACCGCTTTCTTCTAAACGCTCTAATTCTTTTAGTCTTTCGACTCTACCTTTAATAGTCTCCCAGTTAGTGAGCATTCCTCCTAACCATCTTTGGTTGACATAGTAAGCTCCACAACGATTAGCTTCTTGAGCAATAATTCCTGCTGCTTGACGTTTTGTACCTACAAACAAAACCCTTTTACCTTTTTCTGATAAAGAGCGCATATACTCATAAGCTTCTTCAATCAATTGAGCTGTTTGTACCAAGTCAATGATATGAACACCATTGCGAGCAGTAAAGATATAGGTAGACATTTTAGGGTTCCAACGTCGGGTCTGATGCCCAAAGTGAACTCCTGATTCTAATAGTTCAGCAAGTGAAACAACTGGCATATTTTTTGCTCCTTATTCGGGTTTATCCTCCATTCAGGTGGATTTTCTTGCTAGAAAACACCCGAAATCCTGAATGTGTGATTTTGACAACTTTTCTAGCATAGCAGATAAGATTATGCTTCTCCTATTGCTTTTGGGTTGTCTCCAGCTAATTTAAGTTTAAAACGAGAGAAGGGATAAGAAGCATAAGGATCGAGATATCAGCAGAAGGAGAAATAAATAGAACATTTTTATCTTATATTTAATTATGTCCAGCTACTTAAGAATGATTGATGAAGGTAATCAAAACCAAAATTCCCGATGTCTTAATCATAGAACCAAAAGTATTTGGAGATAGTCGCGGATTTTTCTCCGAAAGCTTTAACGCTAAAGTTTTTGCTGAACAAACAGGAATCACAACTCAATTTGTTCAAGACAATCATTCTCGTTCAGCTAAAAATGTTCTTCGAGGTCTACATTATCAAATTCAACACTCTCAAGGGAAGTTAGTCAGGGTAGTAACAGGAGAAGTATTTGATGTTGCTGTAGATATCAGAAAAAGTTCTCCGACTTTTGGGCAATGGGTAGGTTGTATTCTTAATGAAGAAAATAAGAAACAATTATGGATTCCGCCTAACTGCGCTCATGGATTTTTAGTATTATCTGAACGGGCTGATTTTCTCTATAAAACTACAAATTATTACGCTCCAGAATACGAAAGAGCCATCTTATGGAACGATCGAGATCTAGCCATCGAGTGGCCTCTAGATGATGAACCAATACTTTCAGCTAAAGATAAATCCGCTCAACCTTTTCACACAGCCGAAGTATTTCCCTGACTATAGTGCCGTTCAACACCAACTGCATTAGCAAGGATTGACAGTTATCTTTACAATGTAAAACGTAAAACTGCCAAAAATATTTATCTTGATGACATCGAAACTCCAGACTGAAAAATGCCAGCCTCAAACAAATGTCAATAAAGAGATCGATCGAAAAATAGAAAAGGAAAAAATTTTATGTCCCCATTGTAGACGTACAGCTACGAACGGGATTAAATGTAAAGGAATTTGTGTCGCTGACAGTGACTATTAAGTAATTTTTGATTCTTGAGATTATTCCTCATGAGGTTAAAGGAAAGTAAACCATGAGCTACGATTATATTGTCATTGGTGCAGGATCATCAGGCTGCGTCGTGTCTGCACGCCTGTCCGAAAATCCCAATTTGCACGTTTTGCTCCTTGAAGCTGGTGGAGCTGACAAAGAGCAAAATATTCATGTGCCGGCTGCCTTCCCATACCTTTTTCATACCACCTTTGACTATGCTTATCAAACGACACCGCAGAAAGGACTCAACTGCCGTAGTGAATACATGCCTCGTGGCAAAGTGTTGGGAGGCTCAAGCTCCATCAACGCCATGATTTATCAGCGGGGTAATCCCCTTGATTACGATGGTTGGGCCAGGCTGGGCAATGAGGGATGGACCTGGAAAGACATAAAACCTTACTTTCTCAAATCTGAAAATCAGGAACGGGGCGCGTCTGAACACCACGGCACAGGCGGGCCGATGAACGTCGCTGATTTACGCGAGCCGAATCCACTCTCATTGGTGTTTGTCATATCGATGTCATCGCTGAAGGGGTTAAAATTGCTCGAAAAATTCTGAACTCCCCAGCATTTGATGCTTATCGGGGCGAAGAGTACCTGCCAGGAGTAGATACCCAAAGCAACGACGACATCCGCCAATTTATCCGTAACTACGCCCAGAATATTTATCATCCGGTTGGTACTTGCAAAATGGGTAGCGATCCGATGGCTGTGGTCAATGAGCG
>JBFRWE010000260.1:0-10181 GCA_051439345.1 Xenococcaceae cyanobacterium | reverse complement strand
CCACTACGCATAGTAATCACTCGATCTGCCATGGCAGCAATTCCCGCATTATGAGTAATTACTGCGATAGTTGTGCCTAAATCGCGATTTACTCGCTGTAATACTTGCAATACTAACTTACCTGTTTGAAAGTCTAATGCACCTGTGGGTTCATCGCACAATAACACCTGGGGACGTTTGGCAATGGCACGGGCGATTGCCACTCTCTGTTGTTCTCCTCCTGATAGTTGGGCGGGAAAATGATCGAGGCGATGGTCTAAACCCACTAACGCTAGGGCTTCTCTGGGGCGCATAGGATGGGAAGCGATTTCCGTTACTAGAGCTACATTTTCTCTAGCAGTCAGACTAGGAATTAAATTATAAAACTGAAACACAAACCCAACACATTCCCGTCGAAAGTTAGTCAAAGCGCGATCGCTTGCTTGAGTAAGATTGCGTTGCTCAAAGATAACTTGTCCTGTTGAGGGAACGTCTAAACCCCCTAGGATATTAAGCAAAGTAGATTTTCCGCTACCTGAAGCACCCAGTAAAACCACCAACTCCCCTACCTGCAAATCGAGACTGACATTTTTGAGTGCCTGAACAGAAACTTCTCCCATTTCATAAACTTTACTAATATTCTGCACACGAAACAGAGGTAATTGTCTATTATGATGGGAAAAATTGAATTGTTCTTGTTTACTTGAATGTGTCACAGATTCAATTAGTTAGGGAGCAGTTGGAGACTACTTCTCGATCTTAGAACAATTAAAAAGCTCTTATTTGGTAAAAAATTTAAAATAGACAGAAACACAAAACTCTTTGCAGGGGAAAAGGATCATAGTAATCGGATTAATTGTAACAATTATATTGCGGGTATCCCTTTGAGCAAGATTGACAATCTGTTTAGCCACCCATTCAGCCGACATTATCCCGATCGGATTAAGATTACTTTTAAAAGGACCTAAAATTAACTTCCTGATTACACAAGGAGCATCAAGACGGCGTAAAGTAACTAAATCTCCTAAAGTTCTCTTACTTAGTTCATAAAGAGGACTAAAAGCTGGGTTTACTTCTGCTTCTGAAGTATTCACCCAAACTTCTTTCCGTACGATATCTTCATTAGTACGAACTGTTTGGCAAAATAACTCCATTAATCGCCAACAGGAGAGAGCATTAATTTCATAAGATTTGGCGATCGCTTCTTCTGTCCTCTCTCCGTGGACATTGATACCGTGATTGAGAATTAAAATATCTATTTTTTCTAATTCTGTAGCCAATTCTGCTTCTTTACCTACTTGCCAGGTTAAAGTTTTAACAGGTAATTGTTTACCATTAATTTCTAAAACAAGACTAGATTGAGAAGAAGTCAAAGCAGTTACTTTTGCTCCTTTGAGGTGCAGTTGCTTGAGTAAAGCTTTACCTAAACTACCCGATGCACCTGTTACGGCAATTTTTTTTCCTTTCAGAGATAACGCTGTACCCATTAACTTATCTACTAAACTAATAGTCCCACAAAAGTAAGCATTTTGATTATCGAAGTGATGTCGCCAATGATAGGGACGATTGACAAACCAAGAAGCAGGTAAACTAGTAAAATCCCCTGGAAGATGGGTAATATCGGTTAATTCATCTGCGTAGGGTATACCTGTCCCGCGAGCGATCGCTCCTAGTAAAAAGCTTAAAGTATAAAGCGTGCCAGTCCCAGCCAACCATTGAGGAGAAAAGCTAAAACTAGAGGCAAAAAACCAAAATAATAAGCTAAATGCTAGCATCACTAAAGCTTCAGGTACGTCATTATACCAATGTGCCTGACGATAGATGGTATTACTGACCGTGGATAAATCTCGACGAAAAACACGATGATGCCAGACATGAAGACGATAAAGCGGTTGCCACAAATGGGACAGGACATGATAAAAATCCCTGACTAACTCCACCCACACCACAGAGCTAATGGCGATCGCTAAACCTAGATAAATATTAATCATATTTAATCTTTATTTTGATAAATTAAACTTAATTCAAGCTTATTAAGCTGAATTCGACAGAAATAAACTTAACCCCAAAAAGTATAAACCTTAGTATATGAAGGAAATCAATATTTTATAACTCATAAGCAGATTAAAACTTTGTCAAGAAATTTAATATAGTTCGATACAATTAGAACAATGCTTTCATTTCTTTAGGTACAAACACACAATAGATTATGGCAGATAAATACTGCTCAGAAACAGATTCCGACCAAGAATTCGATCCCATTGGCTCTTTTTTGTCAGAGTGGTCCGATCCCGAAGACGAAGAAGAAGAATTTAGAAGTGACTTTTTTCAAGGACTTTCAGGACGTAGACGAAAAGCTGCTCTACTCCTAATGAGTATTTGGGTATTTACCATCGCCCTGCATTTGCTTTCTTGGGGGTACTTAGTGGTTATTACTCTAACAGGACTAGTAGGGATTAAAGCTTTAAGCTTTTTAGCTGCTAAACCAGAATTACCACCTCAACAGTTAGATGACTCCAATTTAGCAGATGCTCCCCCAGTATCTTTAGTAGTAGCTGCCAAAAACGAGGAAGCCGTCATTGCCAATTTAATTGAGATGTTATGTGAGCTTGACTATCCTACTGATAAGTATGAAGTGTGGGCAATTGACGATCATAGTAGCGATCGCACTCCAGAGATATTAGATCGACTCGCTCTAGAATACCCACAGCTTAAAGTAGTCCATCGCCCTGCCAATGCTGGTGGTGGTAAGTCAGGGGCATTAAATCAAGTCATGTCGGAGATTAAGGGGGAAATTGTTGGGGTATTTGATGCTGATGCTGCTATTACCAAAGATTTATTGCGTAAAGTAGTACCAATGTTTGCAGAAGCAGAAGTAGGAGCAGTCCAAGTCAGAAAAGCGATCGCCAACAGTGGAGAAAACTTTTGGACTAAAGGACAAACAGCAGAAATGGCTCTAGATAGTTATATGCAGCAGAAGCGGATTGCTGTTGGTGGCATTGGTGAGTTGAGAGGGAATGGTCAATTTGTCCGTTGTTCAGCTTTAAGTAGTTGTGGAGGCTGGAATGAACAGACAATTACAGACGATTTAGATTTAACTATTCGCTTACATCTAGACAACTGGAAAATTGGTTTTTTGCTTACTCCTCCTGTACAAGAAGAAGGAGTTACCAGCGCGAAAGCATTATGGCATCAGCGTAACCGTTGGGCAGAAGGAGGATATCAACGCTATCTAGATTATTGGCGGTATATTTTTAACTCCCCCATGGGTTTCCGTAAAAGAATCGATTTACTTTCTTTTTTGCTACTGCAATATCTTCTACCCACAGCTACCATACCCGATTTAGTAATGGGTATAACTCGCCATCGTCTACCGATGCTTGCTCCTTTGAGTGGGGTGTTTCTCTCTTTTGCTTTTTGGGCAATGTTCCAAGGGTTAGTGCGTACTCGTACTGAAGAAAAACTAACTTTCTTAAGTCTACTTAATCTTGTTGGGCAAACGATCAGAGGCATGGTTTATATGCTGCACTGGCAAATAATTATGCCCAGTATTACTGCTCGGATGTCTGTTCGTCCCAAAAAGTTAAAATGGGTTAAAACAGTTCATGAGGGTGCTGTTGACTGCTCTGCACAGATATAAGATTAAGTTACTCAATCTCGTATTAGAAAAAGCTAAAAGCTAACACGATCGAGATTTTTGATTTATGTAATAATAGATCTTCTGTACTAAAAAAGTCTTAATATGAGTAGTTTTCATCTGCAAGCACCTTTTCAAGCTACAGGAGATCAACCAGACGCGATCGCGCAACTAAGCAAGTCTATACTGGAGGGTAATCGCTTTCAAACTCTTTTGGGAGCTACGGGTACAGGAAAAACTTTTTCGATCGCCTCTGTGATTGAGAAGGTAGGTAAACCCACTCTTGTCTTAGCTCATAATAAAACTCTGGCTGCCCAATTATGTAATGAGTTACGGCAATTTTTCCCTGACAATGCAGTAGAGTACTTCATTAGCTATTACGATTATTATCAACCAGAAGCCTATATTCCCGTTACCGATACTTATATTGAGAAAACCGCTTCTATTAACGATGAGATTGATATGTTGCGTCACTCCGCAACGCGATCGCTGTTTGAAAGAAAAGATGTTATTGTTGTAGCTTCTATTAGCTGTATCTATGGTTTAGGGATGCCAGCAGAATATCTGAAAGCAGCTATCCCCTTAGAAGTAGGGGAAGAAATAGATCAACGGGAGTTACTTAGAGATTTAGTCTCGGTACAATACAGTCGTAATGATATGGACATTGAACGGGGTAGGTTCAGAGTTAAAGGAGATGTCCTCGAAATAGTTCCCGCCTACGAAGATCGTATTATCCGCATTGAATTTTTTGGTGATGAAATAGAAGCCCTCCGCTACATCGATCCTGTCACGGGAGATATCTTACAAAGTTTACCTAGAATTAGTATTTATCCAGCCCGTCACTTTGTTACTCCAGAAGAAAGAATAGAACAAGCTTGTCAGGATATCAAAAATGAATTAGAAGCCCGTTTAGTAGAATTAGAAAAAGCAGGAAAACTTTTAGAAGCACAGCGTTTAGAACAACGCGCCCGCTACGATTTAGAATTGCTACAAGAAGTGGGTTACTGTAATGGCGTAGAAAACTATTCCCGTCATTTAGCTGGTAGAAATCCAGGAGAACCGCCAGAATGTTTAGTAGATTACTTCCCCGATGATTGGTTATTGGTAGTCGATGAATCTCATGTAACTGTACCGCAAATTCGCGGGATGTACAACGGCGATCGAGCGAGAAAACAAGTTTTAATTGAACATGGTTTTCGTCTTCCCTCGGCAGCCGATAATCGCCCTCTCAAGTCAGAAGAGTTTTGGGAAAAAGTAAATCAATGTATTTTTGTTTCTGCTACTCCTAGTAAGTGGGAAATAGAACAGTCTGAAGAGAAAATTATCGAGCAAATTATTCGCCCGACAGGAGTAATCGATCCAGAAATTTTTGTTCGTCCCACAGAGGGGCAAGTAGACGATCTTTTCGGGGAGATAAAAACCAGAATTAAGCAGCAAGAGAGGGTGTTAATTACTACCCTAACTAAGCGTATGGCTGAAGATTTGGCTGAATATTTTCAAGAAAGAGATATTAAGGTTCAGTATCTCCATTCAGAAATTAAATCGATTGAAAGGATTGAAATTTTACAAGCTCTAAGAGAAGGAGAGTTTGATGTCTTAATTGGGGTTAATTTATTGCGGGAAGGATTGGATTTACCAGAAGTATCTTTAGTAGCTATTTTGGATGCAGATAAGGAAGGTTTTTTGCGTTCTGAAAGTTCAATTGTGCAAACTATTGGTAGGGCAGCACGTCATGTGAGAGGTCAAGCGATTCTCTATGCTGATAATTTAACTGGTAGTATGGCAAGAGCGATCGAGGAAACGGAAAGAAGGCGTAATATCCAAATTGCTTACAATAAAAGACATAATATTACTCCTAAACCTATTGTTAAGAAGTCTGCTAATTCCATTTTGGCTTTTCTCGATATTTCTCGTCGTTTGAATGCAGAACAATTGGAGGAAATTTATCAACAATCTGATGAGTTGCCATTAGAAAAAATCCCTGAATTAATTGAGCAGTTAGAGGGGAAAATGAAGGATGCTGCTAAGAATTTGGAGTTTGAGGAGGCAGCAAAGTATCGGGATAGAATTAAGGGTTTGCGGGATAGATTGTTGGGTAAAAGAAGTCCGCAGATAAACGAGTATTAGTTTTTGTTTGTTTAGTTGAAATTGTGGCATGAGTCTAATATGGACTCTCATAAAAAACATAACTAGTCGAATAATCACTAAACTCAAAGTAAACTTTTCTTTCCCCCTCATCCACCTTAAAATTTTGATTCAAATCCAAATATCCATAACCAAATCGATAAGGACGAACCTTTCCCCTATCCACAGTGCCATGAGCAGTACTTAATTTACTAATTTTAATAAAACGATTGACTAACTTTTCCCCAGCATAAATATCCAAAACCCCATTAGTACCAGTCCAGTTTTGAATTTCTCTACCGATAATATTTTGGGTTTCTTGAGTGCAACCCGCAAGTAAAAATACAGTTGATAAGATAAAAATAGTTTTTTTCACTTTTTTTGCTGATTATTCAGATCTATAGCAATTCTCGTTTTGATGCGATACACCTCGATCAGGTTAGGGAATAGGTAATGGGCAACAGGCAATAGGGATTCAAGCGATTATTATTGAGTTGAGATTTGTACCTCATGAGTCTAAGAACCTCTACACTATTTTAACTTGAGTTTCTAATTGACTTAATCTTGCCAGTTCATTTTCAAGCTCGATCGCAATTTCCCGTAGTCTACTAGCTGATATCTGACTCATAAAGACATTCTCCTGTTTCTGGTAAGTACTTACACACAATAAATTACACGGTTGAGGGAGGGAATAGGGAATAGGGAATAAAAAATAGATGAATCAAGACTTTACCAGTTTTTTCTTATTAAGAAATAATTTGCTCATTTATCTAGATAGTTTCGAGAAATGGTATTATTAAGCAAATTTTTTTAAAACCCGACTTTCAAAGAATTAATAAAATCAGACAATTAATCTAATAAAAAATTAAGTGATTATACTATTGCTTAAAAGATTAATTATAGTTTTAATATTTAGTAATTTTAAAAATACGAGCTTATATATCTTATCTATTTTGTATATTTTGTTTGAGTTTACTTTGTATTCTTGACTTAATCTTAATCAGAGAAAATGTCAAATAGAACTATATTATCAATAATAGGATATATAGAATGATAACTAATTTAGTATAATGTTAAGTTCAAATACTACTTGTAGACCTCTAGGCAAGACTTTGCAAGAAGCAGGTTTAATTTCACAAGCACAAATAGAGTTGGCTTTACAAGATCAATCTTTTCATCAATATTCAAAGATTGGTGAAATTTTAGTGTTACGAGGTTGGATTGAGAAAAATACTGCTGACTTTTTTGCAGATTGTTGGCATGATTTAGTTAGGGAAAAAACTAGACATCCCTTAGGGCATTATCTTCAGCAAGCTAACTTATTGCAAGAAGAACAAATAAATATAATCTTAAAAGAACAAAATCAGTTATGGATACGTTTTGGCTCTATAGCTGTCTTAAAGGGTTGGCTTAGGCAAAATACATTAGATTTTTTTCTGCAAAGTTTATTTCCGACTAAACTAACTTCCTCTCCTTTTATTGGTAAGCGTCAAGCTGATTTATCTCAACTTAATTATAATAGTGAACCAAAAATAAATTTAGAAACTAGTGTAAATCAAGACCAACCAAAAACAGTAGAAATAGACTACGAAGACATTCCTTGGGTAGATTAATTGAGCAAACGATGTCTAATTTAAAGGTTCAGCTTTTTCCACAGAACCATTATTAATTCCCATCGTTAGTTTTAGAGGTATACCTTGAGTATAAGCTTTGACTACTTGTCGATATACTGAAAAATTAGTAGGTAAATTGATAGTCTGTCCATCCTGTTGGTAAATAATATTGTAATTGACAGTACGTAAAAGTTCAGGTTTACCTGCTTTTTCGTAGGGGTGTTTCTGACGATTTTCGATGTCGTCTAGAGTTGGTTTCGTGGGAGGGAGTGGCCACCACAAACCTCGATCGTCTGGTCCAGCAACTCTACCTTCGGGCTTTTGACCATTACGATTAATCACAGAAGCAGACGCAAACTCTTCAAAACGTCCTCGTTTATCTTCTTGAGGATCATTAGTATAGTTAACTTGCCAAGTTAATGAGGTTGTAGCTGTTGCTTCGTATTGCTTAACACTTGTTGTTCCACAACTAGCCAAAACTAATGTCAAACAGAAACTGATTAAGGTCAATGAAATTTTAGACAAGTAACCATAATTTTTTTGCATAGATATTTTCTTTTATAAGGTAAGGTGGATTGGATCAATTGTAAGTCAATCTATCTACTAGTCTGTCAAGGTAGAAATGAGGGATAGTTTATCGACATTAAATGCTAAATAAAAATGAATCTGACAAATTGCTATTCTTCAAAACAAAATTGACAGACTACTACGTATATATCTCATGATAGGTTTCAAAAAAAACTTACGATATGTAAATATACGTAAGACTGGCATTGACATTTGTAAAAAAGTAACAAAAATAATAGGAGTTATTTTGTAGTGAAAAGTTTATTAGTACCCTTATTTATTACTGGAGCAGTATCGATCGAGGCTCAAAGTGCAATGGCATACCCCTTAGTTGCTCAACCCTATCTCAATGTAAGCTCTAACCAGAAAGATCTTCTGTGTACACAAATCAACCAGACAGATAACTGCTTAGGGTCTCATCCTCTGCTGGGAGGTATTAATTTTTATCCTGGTTTATTCAGAAAAGCAACAAATCTTCTTCTTCCTCAATGGCAATCGTCGTGGCATCCCAGAAAGCAAGTACAACTTTATGCCCAAGCACCATCTGCGTTAGAAACTGAATCAGTAAAAACCAAGCAACATCAGTACAAAACATTAATACCGCCAGTAAACCCCCTTATTTCTAAATTCCCTTCGGTTTCTCGTAGCAGTTTGCTCTTATCTGCGCCTAATCAGCAGAAAATAGCAAATGAATCTTTACTAGCACATCCCGCACCAGAAACAAAAACTGTCACTAGTCCCTACGGTTGGAGAAGAAGACCTTATAGCGGTCAAATACAGTTTCATAAAGGAATTGACTATGCTGCGCCCTTAGGTTCTCCTGTTGTTGCTGCTCAAGAAGGTGTCGTGCTTAAAGTTGTTTCTGGTTGTGCTGACTTTGGCAATAAATGGTGTGGTAGTCAATTTGGTAACTGGATTGAAATCGATCATGGGGATGGTATGGTTGCCATTTATGGTCATCTCCGTAATCGCTCGATCGCAGTTAGGAAAGGAATGAAAGTTAGAAAAAATCAACAAATTGCTAGAGTTGGTAGTTCTGGCTGGTCTACAGGGGCGCATCTTGATTTTCGCCTGAAAGTCAATGGTAAGTATAAAAATCCCCAAGATTTTGTCGCAGCTAAAAAGTAATGGGATAGTAATAACTATCACCCTTGAGTTACCAACTAATAGCGAATAGCCTAAAAACTAAGAGCTACTTTTAACTCCCACACCAAATTGATTCGATTTTCTGACTCAATTGTTGTCCTAACTCTCTTTTGGCTTCTGCTAAGAGAACAGTAACATGACCTAATTTTCTCCCAGGACGAGACTCCTTTTTGCCGTACCAGTGGATGTAGGCTTGAGGAATCTTGGCTATTTCAGCAAGTTTATCTTGATAGTTATGGTAAGAATGTTCGTAACCAAGAAGATTGACCATCACTGCTGCTGGAGATTGTAAATTAGGTGAACCTAAAGCCATATCTGTGACCGCTCGTAGTTGCATCTCGAACTGAGAAGTGTAGCAAGCATCGAGAGTATAGTGTCCTGAATTATGAGTACGAGGAGCTATTTCATTAACTAAAATTTCTTCCTGGTTAGTAAGAAATAACTCTATACCCAAGACCCCAACAAATTGTAATTTAGATAGTAAGGTGTGAGCGATCGCTTTGACTTGAGACTGGATTTTGGGCGATATATCAGCAGGAGCTATTACCCACCGACATACTTGATTTTTTTGATAAGTTTCTACTACTGGATAAACAATGATTTCCCCTTGAGCATTACGTGCTGCTATCACTGCTAATTCTTTTTCAAAAGGAACAAATTCTTCCAATAACATTTCAGGTTGTGGTAAACTCTGCCACGTATCTTCTAAAGCTGTTCGATCTGGCAAAATAAATGTTCCTTGTCCATCGTAACCATGACGACGGGCTTTTAAAACAACAGGAAAACCATAGGGAGATAAGATATTTTGACCAGGAGATAAAGTTGTAAAGTGAGGAACTGGTAAACCAATTTGTTGTAGATAACAACGCTGATCGTATTTATCTAATAAGGGAGCAAGATTATCTAAACTAGGTCGAAAGCATACTCCTTTTTGAGCTAGCAGTTTTAATTCTGATAAGTTAATAAATTCATTTTCAAAAGTAATTACATCACAAAGAGTTGCCAGTTTAGCAGTAGCAGCAGCATCATCAACAGAAGCTAAAATAGTCTCCACTGCTCTACTTACGGCTGGATCATTGTTACTTGGTGTTTGGACAAATAATTCAATCTCTAAC
>JBFRWE010000259.1:0-7125 GCA_051439345.1 Xenococcaceae cyanobacterium | reverse complement strand
GAAGAAAGATTCTTTAAGATGTTTGTGAGGTTTAACAGGACTAATAATAACTTCTAAACCTAAAAGACAGTCTATGACAACAGGTTCGACAGTTGATTTTAACCACTGCTTTAGATTTGTAAGCATTCAGCTACAATTACCGATTTAATTTCAACATCATCCCTATCCTATTGAAGGAGTTTTACTTTGCCAAGGGATAATTATAGCTTAGTATAAAAACGAGATGTAAATCGTTTGATTGTTCTAAAGTGCATGAGAGATTTCGATAATGACCCAATTATTTCTCAGACTGTCGAGTTAATGAACAGTTACGGCTTAGACCTACATGGACATACTACAAAAGAAATACTTAGTCAGTGGCTTAATAAATATCATGCTAATTGGATTCGCCTAGCAACTATTGAAGCTCTTTATTTAGGACGATACAAAGCTATCTCTGTAGAACAAATTTTGGGGGTTTGGGCAAGGATGGGTAATCCTAATCCTCATTTTAGTCACGAATTTGAGCGGTTAATTTGTCGTAAATTACCTCGTAACTCTAATACTTTACCTGAAAATACCTCTGTTACTTCCTCATTAGAGGAAAAAATATTAAAGGAAAAAATTGCTGCTTTAAATAAAAGCAAGGGAATTACGTCTGAGTCTTTCTCTCCCCAGGAAAAAACTTCCCAGGACAACAATACAGGAAACAATAAAAAAGATACAAACAAATCAACGCCAGAGTCTATTGATACTGTTGAATCTGACTCCGAAATATCTCAGGCAGCAAATCGATCGCGTCCCAACTCTGAACAAGAACCAATTCATGATTTTACCCCCACACCCGATGGTTCTCATTTTTACCACAAGCTTAAATCTCTAGCTGAAGAAAAATTAGAAGAAGAGAAAAATGAGTAGGTAGGTACGTTCCATGGAACGTCCGTACAGTAGAAATTAGGGAGTTAATAATCTTGATTTATTAAAGTGGTTATCAGAATAGGAGGTGAAATCTATTACAATATGTGAAGAAAATTAGAGGGAAAATAGGCTGAATGCGAGTTGCAATTGTAGGTGCAGGATTAGCTGGCATGGCAACAGCTATCGATTTAGTTGATGCTGGCAATGAAGTAGAAATATTTGAATCTCGTCCTTTTGTAGGTGGGAAGGTTGGTAGCTGGGTAGACAAAGAAGGCAATCATGTTGAAATGGGTTTACACGTCTTTTTTGGCTGCTACTACAATCTGTTTGAATTAATGCGTAAAGTAGGGGCAGGAGACAATTTACGCTTAAAAGAACATACTCATACGTTTATCAACAAAGGTGGAAGAGTAGGAGAATTAGATTTTCGTTTTCTGACTGGCGCACCATTCAACGGCTTAAAGGCTTTCTTCACTACGTCTCAACTTTCTGCTGTTGACAAACTTACTAATTCTTTGGCTTTAGGTACTAGTCCAATAGTTAGAGGTTTAGTTGATTTTGAAGGAGCAATGAAAACTATTCGTGACTTAGATTCGATTAGTTTTGCCGATTGGTTTCGTAAACATGGTGGAAATCAAGGCAGTCTCGATAGAATGTGGAATCCCATCGCCTATGCTTTAGGATTTATCGATACCGAAAATATTTCTGCTCGCTGTATGCTGACTATTTTTCAGCTTTTTGCTGCTAGAACCGAAGCTTCAGTACTCAGAATGTTAGAAGGTTCTCCCCATGAATACCTCCACAAGCCAATTGTAGAGTACTTAGAAGCTAGAGGAGCAAAAATTTACACTCGTCGCCGAGTTAGGGAAATTCTATTTACCGAAGGGAAAGAAACTCAAGTCACAGGGATAGTAGTTGCCAACGGTGAGACAGAAGAAACTATTACTGCCGATGCCTATATTTTTGCCTGTGATGTACCAGGAATTCAGCGTATTTTACCCGAAGAATGGCGTAAATGGTCAGAATTCGACAATATCTATAAGCTAGATGCTGTTCCTGTGGCTACAGTCCAATTACGTTTTGATGGCTGGGTAACAGAATTACAAGACCCTGCTAAAAGAAAACAATTAGAAAAAGCAGAAGGAATAGATAATTTACTTTACACTTGTGACGCTGACTTTTCTTGCTTTGCCGATCTGGCTTTAGCTAGTCCAGCCGATTATTACAAACCAGGAGAGGGTTCTTTACTACAATTAGTATTGACTCCTGGCGATCCTTTTATCAAAGAGAAAAACGAAGCGATCGCCAATCATGTTTTAAAGCAAGTCCACGAACTATTTCCTTCTTCGAGGGAATTAAATATGACCTGGTACAGTGTGGTTAAATTGGCTCAATCTCTCTATCGAGAAGCACCAGGTATGGATCCTTATCGTCCATCCCAAAACACTCCCGTATCTAACTTTTTCTTGGCAGGTAGTTATACTCAACAAGATTATATCGATAGTATGGAAGGGGCAACTATTTCTGGTAAACAAGCAGCTAAAGCAGTTTTAGAATATGCTCAGGAGTTGGAATCTAATCGTCAATTATCGGCAGTGGGATGATAGGTAATAGGTAAGAGGTAGAGGCAAGGCATGCCTTGTCTCTACTAGGTAATAGGCAGATTAACCACTAACCACTAACAACCAATAACTAACAAATGAAATGACTGATTGGCTAGAACATACAGTACAAGTAGAAGTAGATATACCTATTGAACTAGCGTGGAATTTGTGGTCCGATCTAGAACAAATGCCACGGTGGATGAAGTGGATCGATTCAGTTGAAGTACTGAAAGATAATCCTGAACTATCTCGGTGGAAATTAGTTAGTGGTGTTTTTCAGTTTAGTTGGTTGTCTCGGATTACTAAGCTTGTTCCTCAACAATTGATTCAAACTGAATCAGTCGATGGCTTGCCGAATAAAGCAGCAGTAAGATTTTATGATAACCGCGATCGCAATGTGGAAGGTTCGCCCGATCGCAGTATAGTTAAATTAACTGTTGCTTATAACATACCTGGCATTCTTGGTCAATTAATGGACAATCTGTTTTTAGGAAACATAGTCGAATCGACAATCCAAGCAGACTTAGAACGATTCAAAGTTTACGCTCTCAAAGTTCAGCAACAGTCTTAGATTAACTAACAACCAACAACTAACAACCAATAACTGATAACTGATAACAAATGACTGATTGGCTAGAACATACAGTACAAGTAGAAGTAGATATCCCCATCGAACTAGCGTGGAATTTGTGGTCCGATCTAGAACAAATGCCACGATGGATGAAGTGGATCGATTCGGTTGAAGTGCTGAAAGACGATCCTGAATTATCTCGTTGGAAATTGGCTAGTAGCGGTTTTCAGTTTAGTTGGTTATCTCGTATTGTTAATCTTGTCCCCGAACAAATTATCCAATGGGAATCGGTAGATGGATTACCTAATCGTGGCGCAGTGAGATTTTACGATCGCCATAATGGCAGTATAGTTAAATTAACTGTTGCCTATGGTATACCAGGCATTTTGGGTAAGTTAATGGATAATCTTTTTCTGGGCAATATAGTTGAATCTACTATCCAGGCAGATTTAGAGAGATTTAAAGAATATGCACTAAACGTCAACCAAAATTCTAAGCTTTAGCTCTATAAAAACGAAAAAATCGCCAAGATTCATATTCTCTTTGTATTTATGTTTATAGCGATCGCCTAGAAATTTAGCTAGTAAATTAATCAAAATAAACTAATTTGCAGAAATTGTGTCTGTTGAATGGCATGATATTTATGATGAGTATTTAATCTTCCCTTGTTGAGAGATCAATAAAAATTATTAATATGGGCTTTGCAGACCTATCAATCGAACAAATAGCAGCACAATACAATCTCCCAGTAGAGCAAATATTTGCTCTTTGCGAGCGACTAGAAATTGCCTATAAGAATCAATACACTTGTCTGGCATTGGAAGATGCTAAGGCTGTTATTTTGTCAATTTTGTCTGCTCAATCGAATCCAGATGCTAGTAGGTAACTAAGCTAATGCTTACATGATAACTAACCTTGTCGATTTAAGACGTTCTAGGTATCAGAAGTCATGACTAAAAGGATTTACTTAGGATTGCCTATTGTTCTGCTTGATAATTTTTCTCTTGCTCTCGTCTGGCAAGTTACTAAGAAGTAAGGATTAAATCTATTTGGTGTCTTATGTATGCCGTATAAATAAGCCAAAGTTTTTGAGGAGAAACAATGTTAAAACGATTATTATTAGCAGTTGTCGCAACTTTATTTTTCGTTATCCAATTTAATATTGTTAGTGCGAATGCAGTTGAACTTGACCAAGATATCCGCACAGTTAAATTAAATGATGCAGGAGATGAGGTAGTTCTGAGTCTTAAGCAAGTAAAACAAGGACAACGTTTATTTGTTAATAAATGTAGCTATTGTCATAAATCAGGTACGACTAAAACTAATCCTAACGTGGGATTAGGTCTTAATGCTCTGGCTAATGCAGAACCCCCTAAAGACAACATTGAAGGAATTGTCGAATATCTCAAACATCCCATTACCTATGACGGAGAATTTGATATTGAAGAACTACACCCTAACACTTCTCGTGCCGATCTTTATCCTATGATGAGAAATCTAACTGATGAAGATCTTAAAGCAGTTGCTGGTCATATTCTGATTCAACCAGAAATTCGCGGTACTATGTGGGGAGGCGGTAAAGTCTATAACTAAATAATTTTGACAGAGCAATTTGCTTTTTTAAATAAATAGAGAAAAAAGGAAACTAGACTAGCTAGTTTCCTTTTTTTTGCTCAGGAAAATCCTGTTAGAAGTAGTTAATATTTATTAGACTTCTGGCAAAAGTAAATTTTTTTCAGAGAAACAAATCAACAAAGCACCTCGATTAACCAACACTAAAAACTAACAGCTAACAGCTAAAACAACCAAGATTTTTGATTTATGCAAGAAGTCTATTTAGTAACCACAGCGCGATAATTAATTAACTCTGACGGTTGAATTGCGCCTTGTTCGGTAATAATTGCCTTAATTAGATTAGCAGGAGTAACATCAAAAGCAGGATTATAAAAATCTACACCTGATGGACAAATCTTAGTTGTACCGATTTGATATATTTCTTGAGCGTCTCTTTCTTCGATCGCAATTTGACTGCCATCAGCTAATTCAAAATCGATCGTCGAAAAAGGAGCAGCCACAAAAAAAGGAATATTATGAGCTTGGGCAACTATAGCCAGAGAATAAGTACCAATCTTATTGGCAACATCTCCATTAGCAGCAATGCGATCGGCTCCTACTACTACAGCATCGATCGTGCCTTTTTGCATACAATGAGCAGCCATACTATCAGTAATTACGGTAACAGGTATACCTTCTTGGGCACATTCCCAAGCCGTTAACTTTGCTCCTTGCAAGCGAGGACGGGTTTCATCGGCATAAACCCTGCCTAGACGTTGCTCTCGCCAAGCAGAACGAATTACCCCTAAAGCTGTACCATAACCAGCAGTAGCTAAAGAGCCAGCATTACAGTGGGTAAGAATAGATAACTTTTGCGGTTCGGCGGGTAAAACTGCTAAACCGCGATCGCCAATCTCCTGACAAGTTTGCAAATCTTCTAACTGAATTTCCTGGGCAGTATCCAATAAAGTTGACTTAATTTCTGCCACTGTGCCAATAGATTCATAGGCTGTTTTGAGCATCCGAGCGATCGCCCAAAATAAGTTAACCGCAGTAGGACGAGTTTGACGCAATAATTGAGCTACTTCTTCCAATTGATTCAGAAATTGCTCCACATCATCAGTTTCAATTTCCCTTGCGCCAAGATACATTCCATAAGCTGCTGCCACACCAATAGCTGGCGCACCTCTGACAATCATAGTTTTAATTGCCTGTGCCATATCTTCTACAAGGGCTATTTCAACCACGCTATATTCTTCTGGTAGGCGAGTTTGGTCTATCAGCAATACTTTGTTTTCTTGCCAAATTACAGGATAAATATGATTGGAGGAAGAAGTCATAAGCGGACTTAAACAGTTTATTAAGCATAGTATACAATGCCTGAAACTGGTCTCATCAGTATTTGCGCTCTTTTTAACTTCCTGGCTGCTGTCTTCCGTTCATTTTTTACTAACATTTGCTAACAAAAAGAAAAATTCTTGCTTCAACTAGGGTCGTCGGCGACTTCCTATCCACAAGCGTCAGTTCGGTAGTGACTCCACCTACTCAAATTTAAGCTGGCATTCCAGTCTCTATCGAGAAAAGAACCACAGCCAACACAAAGAAACCATCTATCTGATAGTTTCAAGTTTGGGTTGTACCAGCCACAGTTAGAGCAAGTTTTGCTCGAAGCCAAAAATCTCTCAGCAATAATTAGCTGACTACCATAAAGCTGGCACTTATACTCTAACTGCCTTCTAAATTCATGAAAACCCATATCAGCAATAGCTTTGGCTAGCTTTCGGTTTTTCAACATTCCCGACACGTTCAAATCCTCTATTATTATCTGGCTGTGGTTCTTAGCCAAATAAGTAGTGAGTTTATGTAGTGTATCTTTGCGGATGTTGGCTATTTTTTGATGTAGCCTAGCTATCTTGCTCGATGCTCTTTTCCAATTGGCTGAACCAATTACTTTGTTACGATTACGCCATTGCAATTTGGCTAACTTCTTTTCATACTTCTTATAGCTTTTTGCTCCTTCAAAGACGATTCCCGTGCTGAGATAGGCTAGGGTTTTAATGCCTAAGTCTACTCCTACTTTATCTACTGTTTTGGGTGTATTCTGGGGTTCAGTTTCTACTTTGAAACTGATGTACCAACTATCTGCTTGACGAGAAATAGTAATGTTTTTTGGCTTATACCCAAAAGGTAATCTCTCAAAGGTACGCAGTCCGCCAATCTTAGGGACTTGGATTTTGTAATGGTCTACCACTTTGATTGTGCCATCAAGGGTAAAGCTATCGTTTCGCCCTTTTTTCTGAAAACGAGGTGGTTTCTTCCTCTTTTTGAAGCAATCATCCCAGGCTGTTCTCAGATGCCTCAGTGCATACTGGGGAGCGCATTTAGAACTCTCGTAGTACCAAGGATATTGAGGCTTAACCATTGCTACTAGCCATTTGTGCAGATCAATAGCAGAGGGAAACTTGATTTTCTCTTCTGGCTTATCTCGATTGTGTAAGA
>JBFRWE010000258.1:0-14148 GCA_051439345.1 Xenococcaceae cyanobacterium | reverse complement strand
GGATGCCTTGAGAGATACTGTTCAAAAGATTCTCCCAAAACTGAGTCAAAAAGTTATCAGTTCGTTGACGGGATGGAAATTTATTGTTGATGCTGTATGCGTAGCAGGCATTTAGTGAATTGGTATACGGCTAGCCCTTGTCCGCGACAAAATTCTTCCATTGCTGTCACTTGATGACTTAATTCTGGCAGTTGACCGCGAGATGATACTCGGCAATAGACAATTGTTTTTCCTTTTTGGTTGGCAGTTTCTATATTTAGAGCCAACTGTAAATCTTTATCGGTATAGTATCTTTGGTTTCCTTGGCTTCGCTTGGGTTTGATTTTTCCTTCTCGTTCCCATCTCCTTAAGGTTGATGGTGATTTACCTACCAGTTTGGCAAACTCTTTAACTCGATACCCCAAAACTTTTCCATAATAAACAACTATGGACAATTATAGTTAAGTTTTTGGCTGCTTATGGATACTCACACCATTGAAAGAGCGGAGAGTGTCAAAGATTTTTCCTCCCTCTGCTCTCTATACCTATATCTGCCATCAATGCAAAAACCTAGAGTCAAATCAAATTTCCCTAAGATACCACTTCACTTATCTCTTGTGATTCACTATATTCTGGTAGGGGACAACAGTTAACATCATCTATGCAAACTTTACCCCACTGTAAAGACCATCGGACTAGCTCTACACGGTTATCCGTATGAGTTTTTTTGAGGATATTGCTGATGTGATTATCTACTGTTCTTTTACTAATATCAAGTACTTTAGCAATTTTAAGATTACTTAAACCACTAACGACTAACTCTACAATTTCCAGTTCTCTAGCTGAGAGCAAAGCATTACTTTCAAACTTATCGCTGTCCATAGATATACCTTCTCTAGTAAATGTACTTATTGTTCCACTCAATTGTATAAGGTAACTTGCATAACAAATAACCTATGGATAAGCAAATAAGCTAATAATCAAAACAGGGGAACAGTGGTTTAAGCTATGCAAAAGGAGGGTTTTCTTGCAGTGACTTTGTTTTAGATAACTTTTGATGTTTTAGGATAGCTAGTTTTAGGTCTTTGGATTTTCTTAATTCTTGATTTGATTTTGTAGGTGTGAAGATATTAAAGTTACAATGAATAAGTTTGATTAGCGTCATTCCCAAGTTTACTTTTGGCTTAGTCTTTGACTAAGCTTTTTTTGTTTTAAGTTATTCTTATTCATTCTGCCAACTCCACACCCTAGTCAGATTTAAACCTTAAGCATTCTTTAGTAGATGTTTGACTAGATTGTCTTTAACCATCATCTGACGGAACATCTCAACTAAATACTCTTGTGCTTGTTCATGACTTAGCTGTTTTACTTGATCTTTGAGAACTTGAAGTTTGAATTTCTGTTCCAAAGTTAATTGAGCAGATTTATCCATTCGGATCCTCCTTGACGAGATTGATTGCTCTGTGAACTGTAAAGTCCTTTATTTGGACTTGAGTTATTTTAATTAGGAATAAATCTAACATCTTGGATAATAAAATGTCTACCTTGTCAAGCAATAAATAATCTATGCAAGAAAACTTAACAGTAATTTTTATCATTGGGCATAACTTTTGGTGTAATTTGATGCAATAAAAAATAAAAAAAAGAGTAAATGGAGTAAGTCTGGACAGAGAGAACAAAGGAAGAAAAAGAAATATATATTTAACTATGTCTTATTTTTGTAATTTATGCTTCAAAGAAGTTAAGTCCAGAGAATCTACTCAATACTCGATATATTGATACTTATGAATAAATAAGGAGTTAAACAAACCCATGGATAAGATTAGAGACGCAATGGAATTTTTTCAGCGTAGTGCAGGTAAATGGCGATCGCAAAGAACCACTCATCATTTACCTTTTAGAAGAGCGGAAAGTGGAGGTTCTGATATTAAAGTTGAAACCTTAGCAGCAGAAGATCCCAAAATCCTGGAAATTTGCCAGATGCATGATGTCGATCCAGGTTTAGCCATTGGGGGAGCTTTTGTTAGCTGGGATGGCTCGATGGCTTGGGATCGAGAAAATGAAAACCATGAAGGAACAACAGTTTTTGCTCTTATCCCCGAACCCGAAAACCCCCGTAAAGGAAAATTACTAAGAGAAAGAGGCTATGCGGAGATAGTCCCTGTAGCTGGTTTGTACGAAATGGATCTAGAAGATGGTCTAGTTTTAATTACCGAATACGAAACAATGAGTATTGTAGAACGTTTTTGGTTTGTCAATCCTAACTTACGTCTACGTAGCAGCACAGTACAAAGATTTGGAGGTTTCAATACAGCCACTTTTTGTGCAGAGTCTAGAGTTTTAGCTGAAGCAGTAGAAACAGAAACAGCAGAAAATCAAACCAATACCATTTATGCAGTGACAGGTTGGTAGTTTTTTCTCTCAATTTAAATTGGTCGGTTGTGGAAGATGGGGGAACAGGGGAGCAGAGAGAGATGGCGAGATAAGGAGACTGGGAACAATATCTTACTGTTGCTGATTGTTACCCTTGATTGCTAACTTCTGCCCCCAAACTCTTTTCTGAACTAACAAATCAGGGAGAAATTTAGGATAATTTCCCTCGTATTCTGTAATATTTTGTAACCTTCCTTAATTGAGTGTCTCTTACTACCGTATGATCGGGATTAAGATTTTTAATATTTTGCAAGATATACGGAGGTCTTGACTTGTCTATTCCTCTACTGAATTATGCGCCCAAAACACAAAATTATCGTGTGAGCGGGTATGAAGTTGGGGGCGATCGCCAACCCAAAACTTATTCAGCAGAAAACCTGTTGTCCTATACTGACATGAATGATTTGATCGAGGCTGCATACCGCCAGATCTTCTTTCATGCTTTTAAATCCGACCGCGAAACATTTCTCGAATCCCAATTAAGAAACGGTCAAATTACAGTCCGTGACTTTATTCGTGGACTATTGCTTTCTCAAACTTTTAAAAATAGTTTTTATGAGAAAAATAGTAACTATCGCTTCGTCGAACAATGTGTACAAAGAGTACTAGGGAGAGACGTTCATAGCGAAAGAGAAAAGATCACTTGGTCGATCGTAGTCGCTACTAAAGGGATTGAAGGATTTATCGATCAACTCTTAGATAGCGAAGAATACATGGAAAACTTTGGTTACGACACTGTACCTTATCAGCGTCGCCGAGTATTACCTAGCCGAGATCGAGGAGAATTACCTTTTAATATCAAATCTCCTCGCTATGACGAATACCATCGAGCAATTTTGGGCTTCCCCCAAATTATTTGGCAAACCGAAGTACGTCGCTTTACTCCTCAAGAGAAACAAGCCAAAGCAGGCGATCCTTCTCTGTATTTGAATATGGCTCGTGGTCTACCTAAAAGAGGTAATATACCGCCCAGAGTTTCAGCCATGAATATTAGTTTGGACTCTGTACCTTACCGAAAAACTACCGTTTAGATAACACAATCTAAAAAATACCCATAAGAGGAGATGGCGAATTGGCAGAGTAGTTTGATTACGATCAAATTACGTTGTGAATTCACGGTCTCCTCTTAGTTTAGTTAAAAGCTATTAACCATTAGCTTTTAGTTCCTTACCAATTGCTTCCTTTTGCCAAGACTATTTTGTCAAGCTTTGAGAGGATTTTCATAAGTCTGATGAGAAACTGCAATAAAAAAATAGGAATTTTCAAGTAATTTCAGAATAAGAGCGAAAAACTTGTTATTTACCAAGACAAAAACGACTAAATATTCTCTCTAAGACAGATTCTGTTACTTCTTCTCCTGTTATTTCTCCTAGAGCTTGAATTGCACTCCGTAGATCGATCGTCCAGAAATCTAAAGGCAGTTGATTATTAATAGTTTCTTGGACTTGCTGAAGAGAATTTTTGGCTCTAACTAAAACGGCAGCTTGTCTTTGGTTAATAGCAATATCTAAATTAGCAGCCGTAATTTTTTCTGTATGGGTTAAATGTAAAACTGCTTGTTCTAATGCTTCAATACCTTCCTGTTTGGCCGCCACTGTAGGCACAATAGTCTTGATTTCTGGAGGATATTCTACGTTTGTAGCAGGGGCTAGATCGATTTTATTAATAACTAAAATTAGAGGACGATGTTTAACGGCACGATAAATTTCTGCGTCTTCTTGGGTCCAGTTTGCTTGAGCATCGATGGTAAGTAAGACTAAATCTGCTGATTTTACGGCATTGTGCGCTCGCTCTACACCAATTTTTTCTACAGTATCTTGTGTCTCTCTAATGCCTGCTGTATCTAGCACTTGCACGGGAATACCACCCACTACCAGGGTAGATTCTACCACATCCCTAGTTGTACCAGGCAAGTCAGTCACAATGGCGCGATCGCTCCTACTCCAAGCATTGAGTAAACTAGATTTCCCCACATTAGGACGACCAACAATAGCTACTTTTAACCCTGTTCTTAATAATTCTCCGCGATCAGCAGTAGCTAAGATTGTGGTTACTTGTTGGAGAGTAGCTTGCAAGTCATGTTTAATTTCAGCTTCATTCAAGGGAGGTAAATCATCTTCAAAATCGATTCTCGCTTCTACTTCTGCTAAGATATCCAAACAAGTTTGTCTCAGTTGACGAATAGGGTCAGCTAGTTTTCCCTGTAATCCAGCTAGAGCAACCTCAGAGGCTTGAGATGATTGTGCGCCGACTAACTCAGCTACACTTTCTGCTTGAGTTAAATCTATTCTGCCATTAAGAAATGCTCTGAGGGTAAATTCTCCTGGTTGTGCCAATCTTGCACCTCGATCTAAACAGAGTTGCAACACTTGCTGTACTGCCATGATTCCTCCATGACAGTGAAACTCAATTACATTTTCACGGGTATAAGAACGAGGTGCAAGCATAATTAGTAATAAAGCTTCATCTACTAATTTTTGAGTTGCTGGATGATGAATATAACCATAGAGAATTCGGTGAGAATCCCAAGCTTGTTTGCCTGGAGTATGAAATAGAGTTTGAGCAATATCTACTGCTTTTTGACCAGATAAACGGACAATGCCAATACTGCCTTGTTGAGGGACTACCGCACTGGCAATGGCGACAATGGTATCTCCTTGGGTTAAAATCATTAAGTATTAAGTATAGTTATCGATATACATTTAATTTTGATCTTTCTTTCATTTTATTTCTTGTGTAGCATAGATAAATAGCAGAAGTGAAGTCTTGAAATCCGCGAATATCCTGAATGAGCAAATATTATCACAAGGGTAATTCGTGCTTGTCGAACAATTATGTATACCCAAAAAAAAATCGCCAAAAAAAACACAGGCGTAGTATATATTGGCTTAAAAGATATTGTCGTTTTTTGTTTTTGCGCCTTTTACGTTTACGAGGAAAGCCTAAAGTATTATCGAGAGGTTTATCAGTAGGAGTTTTTGCTGGATTTTTCCCTTTTTTTGGCTTACAAACTTTTATCGGTATATTGTTAGCGACTTTATTTCGTGGAAGTAAAGTTGCAGCAGCAGCAGGTACTTGGATTAGTAATCCTCTAACTTATTTACCCATTTATATTTTTAACTATAAAGTTGGTAAACTTGTACTAGGAGTAGAAAGTCAACCTCCTGGTCAATTAGATTTACAATCTTTTTCTGAGTTTAAAGAATTAGGTTCTGCTTTTGCCATCACTTTAATTTTTGGTTGTTTTGTTGTTGGTTTGGTTGCTGGTATAATCGCGTATTTTGCCAGTCTTTACTTTTTAAAACTGAGAGCTAAAAACAGAAAATAGATTTATGCTGAATTTGAGCAACTCCTGAACTTCCATATTTATTTAAGACAGGTCTAATTTTTAGTAATTAAACTAACTAAATTTTCTATGTTGTTTAAATCGGCATCTCCAGCTAAATAACCGATACCCCGATGAAGATGCAAACGAAACTGTTGTTTGAGAGTTTCTTTATCTGTATCTAATTTATCTTGGTAACATCTTTGTTTTAGAGCAATGAGTAAAATATCGGCTATTTCTCCACCAAAAACATTCCAAGTCATTTCAACATTACTGTCAGCAGGAATAGGTGCAGGAGAGAGTATCCCTGGTTCAGCTAGGGAACAACAGAATGCCCATCTACATAAAATATTCCATTGTTCAACTTTAGTAATCCGTTTTAATTTGATGAGTTGCTCTTTGGCTGTTTGAGATATACGAATACGTTCGATTGGTGCTTCCATATTATCAATATAACAATACATTGGTTAGGAGTAGTTGACGAAATCCTATAGGGGAAAGGCGATCGATCATCTGGACAAGAGATTCAAAAGCCAGATTGTATTACAAAGATTACATAGAAAAAAAGGTTGATGTGATGGATTAATACAGGTAAGGTGATGGATGGTGTGATGTATGTTATGGATAGTGTAAAAAGTAGATTTGATTGAGTAGGAGATCGGGGTAAGTCAAGAGAGTATACTACAAGAGCGAGAGCGAGGGAGATAAGGTTAATCTATTTTCTCTAGAGAAGTTTCGCATGGAAAAGATGCTGAACTTGCATTTTGATTGAGGTTAAAACTCCCAAGCTAACAGATAATAAAAGAGGATTATTTTCTATCAAAGTAAGCCCCAGGTCTAAAGAGGGGGCTTTTTTTTTCGACAAATTCTAGTCTAATCGTTATCTATTTTTGACCAGTAGCATTGGCTACAGAAAGCAGAGGGATTAAGGTAATGGACAAGCTGTTCCTGGTCAAAATCAAGTTCTCCCCTGACCACTCAATTAAAAGCAGGCAAGCAAGACCACAGAACCAACCCCTAACCCCGCTAGCACTATTATTTAAGGTTCTTGAAATTTTCTGAAGATTCTTGTAGAAAGAAAAGGTTGAGAAAATTTGCCGCTACCAGATAAATATGAAACTAAATTGGTCTTTTTTAACACCTCCCCATTCGTAACAAGTTAGTAGGATGTCGCCTAATTAGTGTACATCGTATTATCTGAGGCGAAATCACAGGTCTGAGCTAATCTACTCTTCCACGCTTCTAGTAGCTCCGCACTATCTTCTGCTTAAACTGTGCTCATTCATGGATAATTACTGATGTGCCTACTTTACTCCAATTAAATAACCATTGGGCATTGTTGATAGGAAGATTAATGCAACCATGACTAACTGCTGTGCCAAAATTATTATGCCAATCTGCACCGTGAAGAGCGTAACCTCGATCAAAGTACATTACGTTGGGGACATTAGGAATATCGTAGTCAGCACCGCGCATTCTATCTTGGGGATATTTTCTTTGAATAGTGTAAATACCCGCATACGTTGGAGTTGTTGCTTTCCCAGTAGATACTATCGCTGTAAAGATTTGCTTTTTCCCTGACCAAGCAATTAAATGTTGCTCAGAAAGATCGATTTCAATCCAAGGCTGAGCTGATTGTTTGAGGCTTTCAATTCTTTGGGCAATTACTGCTGGAGGTGCATCAGCTAAGGCTAAATTAGGAAGTAAAGAAACTGCCCCGCTCATCATAGCTGTTATTGCACTAATATAGCCAAAAATAGTGCGAGCGAAAAAAGCTTTTGTTCATGACTAACACCTCCTGATTGAAGAGTTAACTATAGCTTTTAAGTTGATTAGACCCTCAGCAAATATAGTCTTAACTTTCCTCTCCACTTCTATTTTAAAGCAATAGTTTTGAAAATTTATAACCGAAATAGTTCTCATTTATTATTGTTTCAAAGTATCACGAACGATAATATCTTGTGTTTTGGATTTGCCAGCAAAAGAACGATTAGCAGTCAGTTTGATTTCGACGACTTTTCCTCTTTCTAAAGCTTCAGGAGGGATAGGTAATTGACCGATATTAATAATAAATTGATTATTTTGATATTCGATCGCTTCTGGGGGAACTCGATCCTCATATACGGTTCTGTAGTCAAAAACACGACGGAATTCTGCTTCTCGCGATCTGCTAGTACGATATCTTAGAGAAAAATCTGTTAGTAATAAATCAGATTTACCTGCCAGATCTTGAATTTTTATGGTTAAATTCGAGCCATTACCTGATAAACCCTGACTTTTTAATCGGGTGACTTCTTTTTCTTCTAAAGCATTAAAGACAAAAAATTCGGTAATATTATCCCGCTTGAGAGTAGTAGTCTCTAACCAGAGATGATCGGGGATAGAAACATCAACTTTTTCATCTTGATCTTCTGTTAACTTCAGGGTAATTTGTTCTTGGGCAAAATTATTAAATGGTTGTGGTGCATCCCAAACCAAAAGAACGGTACTTTCTACACGATTAACTAACTCTTGGTATCGATCGGCAATTGCCGAACCTGGTGCAAATAAAGCAACTGCTCCTGTCTTAGTTTCCCATTCATTTTTAGATAAAGTAAAGCCTCTATCTTTTAATTGAGCGATCGCGATTGTTGCTATGGGTCGATCTGGGGTCAGAGATTTATCTAAATTAATTAAAGTTAAATTCCCTAAACGTCCTTGTTTTCCTTTTCTGCCACTTCTTCCTTTTCTACCATCGTAACCATCCTGACAGCGAAACTCTTCCGTAGTACAATTGTAGTTGTCACGACCTGGTCTACCTGTACAACTTTGTTGATTCCAGTACGAAGAAGAACATTTACAGCCTTCTCCTCCTTCTCCGCCTTGTCCTGGTTCTCCTCCTTCTCCACCAGTAGCGTTAACGTAAATTTGTGCCAGATGACTTTTATCAGTGGTATACACAGTCAGAGAACCTCCATTCCCTCCATCACCCCCATCACCCCCATCGCCTCCGTTACCTCCATTAGCCTGACGAATATCATAATCAGCATCTGCTTGGCGATCGCCACAAATTGCTGGATTGCCAACATTCCCATCACTGCCAGGTAGACCATTTTCTCCAGAAAGATCGAGAGTCATGGGTGTACCATCCGCAAAAACCGTCAAACTATCACTGTTGTTTCCTCTTTGACCAGCTATTCCTGATTGACCTGGTTGTCCCTCTTTACCTAGTTCTCTGATTTCCGCAGCTAAACTAGGAGAACACAAGATGGAGTCGGCAGTAGTAGTAAAAAACTGAGGTAGAGCCAGAATGGTTAAAAAGAGAGAAAATTTCGCAAAAAAAGGTACTTTCATTAGATAGCAGATGGGAAATTTATTGCCTGTGATATATGGTACTCCATAGTTTTTTGATGTTTAGTCTGTTTTTTAGGTTTAATTAATTTCTCGATCGTCATGTTCTTTGACTATCGCCATACTAACTCTGTAAAACTTTTTCTAAAGCATTCACTAACAAAACAACATTCTCCCGACGACTGTTATAGCCCATCAAACCAATACGCCAAACTTTACCTCCCAATTCTCCTAAGCCTCCTGCAATCTCGATATTGTATTCATTGAGTAACTGACGCGCTACTGCTTTGCCATCCACTCCATCAGGAATACGCACTGTAGTTAGAGTAGGCAAACGATAATTTTTATCTACATGACAAGTTAATTTTAATTCTGCTAATCCAGCCCAGAGTAATTCAGCATTGGTGCGATGGCGTTGCCAGCGTTGTGCCAATCCTTCTTCTGCTAGCAGGCGTAGAGCTTCTCTAATGCCATAGTTCATATTGATAGGGGCTGTATGATGATATACCCTTTCTTCTCCCCAATATTTAGTGAGTAAAGACATATCTAAGTACCAGTTGGCAGGAGGTTTAGCACGATTATTGAGCTTATCGATCGCACGGGGACTCATGGTGAAAGGAGAAGCCCCAGGAGGACAACCAAGTCCTTTTTGACTGCAACTATAGGCTAAATCAATTCCCCATTCATCTATATACAAAGGTACTCCACCAAGACTAGTAACTGTATCTACTAATAACAGACAATCATATTGGCGACATAATTCTCCCAGTCCTTCTAAGGGTTGACAAGCTCCTGTAGAGGTTTCTGCATGGACTATAGCCAATACTTTAGGACGATGGGTTTCTAAAGCTGTTTTAATTTCTTCTAAACTGAATACTTCTCCCCAAGGCTTAGTAATTTTGCGCACATCTGCTCCGTAACGACTTGCCATATCCACTAAGCGATGACCAAAGTATCCTTTAACACCAACTAAAACGATATCTTCTGGCTCAACTACATTAGCAAGAGTAGCTTCCATTGCTGCACTACCCGTCCCACTAACAGCGATTGTTAATTCATTATCTGTCTGCCAAGCATAACGGAGTAAATCTCTGACTTCATCCATTAAAGCTAAAAAAGTAGGGTCTAAATGTCCCACAGGAGGAATGCTCAAAGCCGAAAGGACTCTAGGATGAACGTTTGCTGGTCCAGGACCTAATAACACACGGGGTGGTAAGTCTAGTTGAGTAGTTTCTATTCTATAGCGATCGCTTATAGGGAGAGGAGCAACCATATGCTTATGCAATTTTTAATTTACTTCTGTTTCTTTTGCCTAGTTTACTACTAGACTCCAAGCAAAAATAAATTTTAAACAGCCTGGATCAAAACTATATCCTAGACTATTTATTATTATCAGACTGCTGAGCATTTTACTTTTCCCTATTTTTGTGTCGATTATTGTTTTGCGCTACATCTTGAAATATAAAAGATAGGTTTAAATAAATAATAAATCAATCCAAAAACAAAATAGTTGATATTATGGTTCGATTTGAATCAAAAAATCACAACCCAAGCTCAGAAATCGCCGAGGAAATTCGAGTTAAAGGAACTGTTCAAGGGGTAGGATTTCGTCCGACAGTTTATCGACTGGCAAAGGCTAATCAACTGCTAGGAAAGGTTAGCAATGATGGGCAAGGAGTTGTGATTATTGTTGTTGGCGATCGCGTTTCTATAGATAATTTTATCAAACAATTACAACAAGAAAAGCCACCTTTAGCAAGAATAACAGAGATAGTTCGTCGTCCCTATCAGGAAAAGCAGAATTTTACTGACTTTACCATTGTTAAAAGTACTAATAACCAAATTCGTACTGAAATTGCTCCCGATGCTGCTACTTGTCCTAAGTGTAAAGCGGAAACTTTCGATCCTTTCAGTCGTTGGTATCGCTATCCTTTTACTAACTGTACCCACTGTGGTCCTCGTTTAAGTATTATCAAACACTTGCCCTACGATCGACCTCAAACTAGTATGGCAGAGTTTTTGATGTGTCCTAATTGTCAACAAAATTATGATAACCCCCTCGATCGACGCTTTCACGCCCAACCCACCGCTTGTCATGTTTGTGGTCCTCATGCCTGGTTAGAAAGGGCTGATGGAAAACCCGTCACTTCTCAGATGTTTTCCATGCTGGATGATGTCGATGCCGTAGCAACTTTAATTCAACAGGGAAATATTGTCGCGATTAAAGGTTTGGGTGGTTTTCATCTTGCTTGTGACGGGACTAATGAAGAGGTAGTAGCCAAATTACGCGCCTTAAAAAAACGCCCCGATAAACCTCTAGCTTTAATGGTGAGAGATCTGGAAATAATTGAACAATATTGCCACATAAGTCAAAGAGAAAAAGAACTATTACAAAGTCCTGCTGCACCGATAGTTTTATTAAAACCAAAAAACTCTCCCCATCTTTCCATCTCCCCCTCGCGTAAGCGAACGCTCTCTCCCCACTCTCTCCCCCTTGCTCCCTCCATCGCCCCTGGCCATAATTATTTGGGCTTTATGCTACCCTATACACCGCTACATCATCTCATCCTCAAACGGCTTAATATGCCCATTGTTTTAACCAGTGGTAATTTGTCTGATGAACCTCAGTGTCTTGATAACGAGAATGCGAAGAAAAAATTAACGGGAATTGCCGATTATTTTCTCTTCCACAACCGCAAGATTGTTAATCGTGTTGATGATTCAGTAGTGAGGATTTTACCTGATTTATCCCAATCCCCCAGTCCCCCAGCCCAGTCTCCCCCTCCCACCTCCCCATCTCCCTCAACTCCATCAACTCCATCAAATTTAAAAACCAAACTGCAAATCCTCCGTCGCGCCCGTGGTTATGCCCCTGCACCGATCGATTTACCAGCAGGTTTTGAAAATATTCCTCCTATTCTGGCAATGGGTAGCGAACTTAAAAACACTTTTTGTTTACTCAGAGATGGGCAAGCAATTCTATCGCAACATATTGGCGATTTAGAAAATCTGGCTGCTTGGGAAAGTTACCAACATACTCTCAATCTTTATTTAGGTTTATTAGAACATCAACCAAGAGCAGTGGCAGTCGATCTTCATCCCGAATATCTAGCAACCAAAAAAGGTAAGGAGTTGGCTACTGCTAATTCTCTGCCTCTTTATTCAATTCAACATCATCATGCCCATATTGCTGCTTGTATGGTCGAAAATAGTTTACCTCTGGATACACCACCAGTATTGGGAATTGCTTTAGATGGTTTGGGCTACGGTGAGGATGGTACTTTCTGGGGTGGAGAGTTTCTCTTAGCTGATTATCGCAGTTATAAGCGGTTGGGGACTTTTAAACCTGTAGCAATGCTTGGAGGCGAACAAGCGATTTATCAACCCTGGCGGAATACTTATGCTCATTTACAATCCGCGTTTGGTGATGATCGAACCTCTCCCCAACCCTCTCCTACAAGGAGAGGGAGTATTTCGGAGTATGAAGATTTAGAGGTAATTCAGTTTTTACAGCAAAAACCAGTTAAATTATTAGACCAGATGGCAGAAAAAGGGATTAATTCCCCTTTAGCTTCTTCTTGTGGGCGTTTATTCGATGCTGTGGCTGCTGCGATTGGTATTTGTCGCGAATCTTCTAGTTACGAAGGACAAGGGGCGATCGCTTTAGAAGCTTTAGCCCAACAATGGATCTTAAATCACCCTGAAGAAATCGCATTTTATCCTTTTTCCGTAGAAAATAAAGAAATCAAGGGAGAATCAAAATTACTATATCTAGAGCCACTTCCGATGTGGCAAGCATTGTTAGCAGACCTACAGCAAGGTATTTCTCAAGCTGCCATGGCAGCAAAATTTCATCGGGGATTGGCTAAAGCGATCGCGTTAATGGTAGAGAAAATTCAGAGCAACTATACCGAAGCAAACATTAGTCAAGTGGCATTGACAGGAGGAGTTTGGCAAAATCAAATTCTGCTTTTAGAAGTATCGAGTTTGTTACAAGAAAAGGGTTTTAATGTTCTCACTCACTCTCAAGTACCGCCCAATGACGGCGGATTATCCCTCGGACAAATTGCGATCTGCTCCGCAGCCAGGCTTCGCCTGACCGCTGCGTCTCAGTTATCAGTAAACAGTGAACAGTGAACCCGCGTTAATAACTACTAACTACTAACCAAAATAAAAATGTGTTTAGGAATCCCTGGTCAAATTGTCGAAATAACCGATGCGAAAAATAAATTAGCTTTAGTAAATGTTGGTGGTGTCAAACGACAAGTCAATCTCGCTTGCATTGTTGATGAAGAACATCCTGTTGAATCTTGTGTGAGCGATTGGGTTTTGGTTCACGTTGGTTTTGCTCTCAATCGCATTGATGAAGAGGAAGCTGCGGAAACTCTAAAAATGTTACAGGAAATAGTAGGGGCGATTCGCGAATCGCCCCTACAAGCATAAATAATATTTTTGGTGTTGCTGAATAGAGAAAAATAATTTTGAATTTGTTGGTGATGAGATCGGTAATAACAAAGGAGAGGATTTACATGGAGTATGCAGATTTAAAACTAGCTCAAGGTTAACGGTGACATAATAATTCCCTGGGAGCGGACTTAAGATTACCCCTATTTCTACCTAAAGAATTACTCATTCACTAACATCATATTTTTTAATTATCAAACAATGAAATATATCGATGAATTTCGCGATCCACAAACTGCCCAGGCATTATTTAAAGAAATTAACCGCTTGTGTAGGGGCGGGCCGTTCGCCCCTACGGAAAAACCCCTAAAAATAATGGAAATTTGTGGCGGACATACCCATTCGATCTTTAAATATGGGATTGAAGCAGCCCTTCCCGATACGATCGAATTAATTCATGGCCCTGGTTGTCCTGTATGCGTCATGCCTAGAGGTAAATTGGATGACGCGATCGCTCTTGCCGAACAACCTAATGTTATTTTTACCACTTTTGGGGATGCCATGCGCGTACCTGGCTCGAAAAAAAGTCTGTTGCAAGCTAAAGCAGAAGGTGCAGATATACGGATGGTTTATTCTCCTCTAGATGCTTTACCCATTGCCAAGAAAAATCCAGACAA
>JBFRWE010000257.1:0-31585 GCA_051439345.1 Xenococcaceae cyanobacterium | reverse complement strand
CGTCGGAATGTGTTTTACTCTCTCTACCAATTCCAACCCCAAACCCACCCACCCCACCCCCAAACAGTATAGATCCATCCATATCATTCGGGGCGGTTCGCCAACCGCCCCTACAGTCTAATCCCTACAGATAATTGTAAGGGCGAACAGCCGTTCTCCCCTACTGTATGTCTCCTAAATTAAATAGGAAAGGTACACTACCATTAGATTCTCCACCCATAACTAACACTTTAGGCATTTGGGCTCCTCCTTCTCGCCAAGCTTCGATCGCTTCTTTTTGCAGTACAAGTTCACCACCTTGAGCTTTAAGGGTTTCAGCTAAAAGTTTTTGGGCTTCCGCTTTACCTTTAGCGCGGTTAATATCAGCTTGTGCCTGTTGTTCTGCTTCTCTGGCAATATAAACTGCCCTTCTGGCTTTTTGTTCGGCAATTTGTTTTTCTTCTACTGCCTTAGCAAACTCAGGAGAGAAGTTAAGGTCAACGACACTAGTATCTAAAACAATAATGCCGTATTTTTCTAAACGAGAACCGAGAGCCTCATCAAAATCTTCTTTAAGTTCGGTACGTTTAGTAATCGCTTCTTCTACTGTCCTTCTGGCAGCAGCAACTTTAAACGATTCTTGGGTTTGGGGGGCGATAATTTTAGCAACAATGTTTTGTAATGTGCCTTGTTTTCTCCGAATTTCTACAATTCTGATTGGATCTAGACGAAAGTTAATGGCAAAACGAGCTTTTAAGTCTTGTAAATCTTTAGTGGAACTTTCTGCGGGTACTTCAAACTTTTGGACAGTTACGTCGTAAATATCCACATTAGAAACAAGGGGTGGTCGGAAGTGAAGTCCTTCTAGTAATGCTCCATCTTGTGCTTTCCCTAAAATACTTAATACTCCTGCTTGACCAGGATTAATAATAACAAACGCATTAAAGGCAATTAAGACAACTAAAGCAGCAATAATACCACCCAGTAAAGGCTGCCAACTATTGGAAGGCTGATTTGTAGTCAATCTGTTGATCTCCTATCAATATTTATATATAGCTTTTATTTACATACTAGAACCTTTGCGGGCGCGAAACCAGAGCAAGATACCTGTTATGGCTAGCATCATTAATCCAAAGGCATTCAAGAAAGGATAAATCATTTCTAGATTAATCCTGCCAAACTTTCCTCGATGCCATTCTAGTAACCAAAGAAACTCGTTACTATGTCCAGTTAAAACGGCAATCTGAAATAGAGAACCAGTGAGTAAAGTTAGCAATATAGGCAGAAATACAATTGGAGCAATACGAGAATGTAGTCGGCGCAAATGAACTCTACTAATTGACATGAGAATTTTATTATTGACTGACTCTAGATTTGATCCAAGTCAACAGAACAGGAGTAATGATTAAACTAAACAATATTACTTCCCCTGCGATGGTAACTGCATTTACTGAAGAAGAATTGGTAATTTTTGTAACTGCTTCTGGCTGAATTTCAACTGTATTATTAGTGTCAGAGGAGGTTTGAGGCTGATTCTGTTCTTCTGTAAGAGATTCTTGAGGCTGGATTGCTGGGGATTGTGTGGGTTCTACTTGCTGATGAGAATGTCCTTGATGGGCAAGGATATGTTGATTTAAGCGATCGCGCATAAAATTTTAGATTTATAGGCAATTTTCTTCATCTTTATTGTTCGGCAAATTTCTTGATAATCTGATTTCAACAAACAAATCTTATAAGGTGGGCAGAATTAGTTTTTACATCAGTTATTAAATTTAAATTCATTTCGCCCACCCTACTTTCTAAAAGCTAAGAGCTAAAAGCTAAAAGCTAAAAGCTATTTCATGACATCTCTAACATCCTTTGAATTGGCTTGAGGGCAGCAACACGGATATCTTCGGGTAAGATAATTTCTGGTGTTTTATTTTTCATTGCCAGATAAAGCTTTTCTAGGGTATTGAGACGCATATAAGGACATTCATTACAAGCACAATTATTCATTGCTGGTGCAGGAATAAAATGTTTGTCTGGTGCAGCTTTTTCCATCTGGTGAATAATGCCTGGTTCAGTGGCGATAATAAATTCTTTACTATTGCTAGCTTGGCAATACTTTAGTAAAGCTGTAGTTGAACCAACATAACTAGCGTGACGTAGCACAGGGGGTTCACATTCAGGATGAGCAATTACTTCTGCTTGGGGATTTTCTACTTGTAATTGAATAATTTTTTTCTCAGAAAAGGTTTCGTGGACAATGCAGCTACCTTGCCACAAAACTAAATCTCTCCCTGTTTGTTCCATGACGTAACGACCTAAGTTTTTGTCGGGAGCAAAAATTATGGGTCGATCTTCAGGAATTTGCTCGATAATTTTCACTGCATTAGAACTAGTGCAGATAATATCACTCATCGCCTTAATTTCTGCGGTGCAGTTGATATAGGAGACAACAATGTGATCGGGGTGAGCTTCTTTAAAGGCTTTAAACTCCTGTGGTGGGCAGCTATCTGCCAGAGAGCAACCAGCAGCTAAATCTGGTAGTAAGACTAATTTATCAGGATTTAGTATCTTAGCTGTCTCCGCCATAAAGTGTACCCCTGCAAACACAATTACATCTGCATTGGTATTGGCTGCTTTTTGAGATAAACCAAGCGAATCGCCAATATAGTCAGCAATATCTTGAATATCCGAGTCTTGGTAATAGTGAGCCAAGATAACTGCATTTAGTTCTTTTTTTAGTTGTTCGATCGCACTAAATAAGTCCTTCGGAATATTGTTGAGGTTGGAATTAAATTTAGGTGAGACAGTTGCAAACACGGTGAGCTATTGTTCCTCTTGCAATAAGGTTTAATGGTTAATTATAGTTATTTCTACCATAATTATTATAGTCGATTTCACCAAAAATTGGAAGGTAATAACTCATACCAGTTCTCGTAAATAACTAGAGACTTCGGTGATGGTAGGGGTTAGGTGTTAGGGTGTAGGGAGGATATTAGTTTTGAGCTTTTTACTTGCTTTCAATTAGTTTTTTATCTCTCCGATTACTTTTGAGCGTGGGCTATGCTTGGGTTTCCCAAGCTTATAGAACCACGCTGTTGAGAAATGGTATCACATCAATTCCCTGAAGTTTTGCTACCAATAAAATATAAAGTCACGAACCAGTTGTTTCAGCAAGAATTTCAGCAATCATTCGTCGGGCATACCCTACGCCTACAGGGTTAGTATGCAGATAATAGGGGATGAAGATGACTGCTTGGGATAAAGCTAGACCCCGACCTCTTGTCCAAGTTGCATCATCGACCTTTAACCCCTTACGGAATACCTCTCTACTCTCACCAGAGAATAGACTCCAGGCAATCATTAAGTCACAAGCAGGATCTCCCACACCCAAGCCACCAAAGTCAATAACAGCACTCAAACGACCTCGATCGAATAGCACATTGCCGATTAGGAGATCTCCGTGAAACCATACAGGTTGATGATTCCATTCGGATGCCTGAAGTGCTTCTTCCCATACTGCTAATGCTGCCTTCGTATCGATCGTTCCCTTTAAGGCAGCAATGGATTCACGAGTAACCTTATCTCTAGTTTTCAAAGGCACACCACGTAAGTTATGCTTCGCAGCGAGTGGACCACCTGTTGGCTCGATCTGTTGCAAAGCAGTTAAGAATTGCGCTAATTCAATCGCTGTTTGGCATGGATCTATAATTTGCTCAATTGAGGAATTTTCACCTTCAAGCCATTTATAGACAGACCAATGATAGGGGTATCCTTCATCAGGTTGACCCTTCGCCAGTGGCATAGGTATTCTAAGTGGCAGATGCGGAGCAAGACGTGGCAGCCATTCGTGTTCTTTATCAACTTGACCCAATGCCCAATCAATTCGAGGAAGTCGTACTGACATATCGTTACCCAATCGAAAGATTGTGTTATCTGTACCAGTCGAGCGAACAGGTTTAATGGTTAGATTAGCCCATTGAGGAAACTGCGAATTTAGTAGGCGACGCACGAGCGATACGTCAGTATTTACCTCGTTAGCGTGCATTTTTGTAGAGGACATGAATAACTTCTGCTTTCTAAATGCTTCTATCGAAAGTCGAGTATATGAGAAATAGATTGCTAAAACTATCTCTACACACCTGCCAAGATTCCTGTAAACATAGCTTTTCCATCTGTAGCACCAAGGACAGAATCAGAAGCTCTTTCTGGATGGGGCATCAAACCCAATACATTTCCTTGCTCGTTAATAATGCCAGCAATATTATTGAGAGAGCCGTTAGGATTGCTACTTTCGTCAATCTCGCCTGTGGCAGAGCAATAGCGGAAGAGAACTTGATTATTATCTTCTAAAGCTTTAAGGGTATCTGAATCAGCGTAATAACGTCCTTCGCCGTGAGCAATAGGAAAAGTAACTACTTGTTTAGCGGAGTATTTTTGTGTCCAAAGTACATCATTCCGTTCTACTTTGACAGAAACTCGATCGCAAATAAAATGTAAGTCACGATTGCGAATTAATGCTCCTGATAACAATCCTACTTCGGTTAATACTTGAAAACCGTTACAAATACCCAAGACATATTTACCTTGGTGGGCGTGTTCAATTACACTTTTGATTACAGGGGAAAATTGAGCGATCGCACCACAACGAAGATAGTCACCATAACTAAAACCTCCAGGAATTACTACTACATCAAGATCGGCTAGATCAGTTTCTTGATGCCATACCATACGAGTTGGCGCATCGAGCAAACCATCGGTAACAGTTAGCACATCGCGATCGCAATTTGAGCCAGGGAAAACAATAATACCAAATTTCATTTTTTAGTTGTTAGTTGTTGGTTGTTAGTCATTAGTCGTTAGTTGTTAATCGCTATTAAATTGCGCGCTTTTACTAAATAACACTGTGTATATAAATGATAAATAAGCAGTGACAAATGACAAAAAACTTTTATCCTACATAATTAGCTTCTGCTATTATTTCAGTTAATTCAAATCGATAATTTTCAATTACAGGGTTAGCCAGAAGACGATCGCACATTTGATCTAATTGATTTGTAGCATCTGTTTCATCAGTAGCCATCAAATTAAGTTCGATATATTTACCAATTCTGACTCCCTCTACTCCTTCATAACCCAGTTGCTGTAATCCAGACTCAACAGCTGTACCTGCTGGATCGAGAACTGAAGGACGCAGAGTTACATAAATCCGAGCATGATATTTAACGGACATCTATTTTGCCTAGTTAGTGTTTTTTTGCCTTTTTGATTGTAGAGCGATCGTGTAATAATTTCACCAGTATAAATTAGTTTAGCCTAAATTATAGAGATAGATATAGTTATTAAAAATAGCAATGAAAATACAGCGAACTCGCTCTCAGGAGAAAATTATACAAGTACTTCAAAGTTTAAAACGAGCTATTTCTGCTCAAGACCTTTATATTGAAATGCGTAATCGCGCTCAAAATATGGGGCTAGCTACTGTATATCGTTCCCTAGAAGCTCTCAAACTACAAGGTGAATTACAAGTACGGACATTACCTAACGGAGAATCTGTTTATAGTTCTGTCCAGAGAGATCAGCATCATCTTACTTGCGTCAATTGTGGCACATCTATTCCCATTGAAGAATGTCCTGTCCACGCCCTCGAACACCAACTAGAAGAATCTCATCACTTCAAAGTCTACTATCATACTCTAGAGTTTTTTGGTATTTGCGATCGCTGTCAAGCTACTAAAGAAGCTTCATAATAATTATTACTTGGTTATCCTCGATGACGCTCGATCTTCTCTAAATCAAATTCCACGGGGGTATATTCCCCATCAGTATTATTAGAAATGACTGAGCGCATCCCTTCAATAGTAGAAACCATACTACGAGGGTCCATAAACATTACTTTACTACTTTCACTACTGCCAATTTCTTTACCCATATCCAAGTAGTTTTGGGCTAATAAAAATTGTAAAGCTTCTTGGGCTTTAGGGTCATATTTCAGTTTTTCGGTGACGATTTCCATTGCTTCAGCAGTAGCTTTAGCTTTCAGGACTTGTTGTTGACGTTCTGCTTCTGCCCTAAGCACGATCGCTTCTTGTTCTGCTTCTGCTTTGAGGATAGCAGCTTTTTTCATCGCTTCTGCATCTAAAACTCTGGCTTCAGCTTTACCTTGAGCGGAGTTGATAGCAGAATCTCTTTCCCCTTCAGAGGTTAAAATTGCTGCTCTTTTTTTCCTTTCTGCTGCCATCTGTAACTCCATCGAGTCTTGTACAGCTTTAGAAGGAACAATATCTCTTAACTCTACCCTAGTTACTTTTACTCCCCAAGGATCTGTGGCTATGTCTAGTTCCCGTAAGAGAATTTCATTGATTTCTGTGCGAGCAGTAAAAGTTTGATCTAACTCTAATTTACCCATTTCTGCTCTAATTTGCGTTAAAACTAGGTTTACCATTGCATCTCTTAGACTCTCTACTTTATAGTAGGCTTTGTACATATCCATAATCCGCCAGTAGACCACTGCATCAACAGTAATGGAAACATTATCACGAGTAATACAGGATTGAGCAGGAACATCAAGTACTTTTTCGCGGATGGTGTCTTTGTAAACAACTTTATCGATAAAGGGAGTGACAAAATTAAGTCCTGGGTCTAGTTTCTTTTTATAACTACCCAAACTTTCTACTAAATATTCTTCTTTTTCTTTAACAATTTTGACTGAACCAGATAATCCAGAGCCAAGCAAAGCTAAAATCACTAAAGTTAAAAATTGTCCCATTGTCTAATTCTCCTATAATTAGTTATTTTTATTAACAAAGCTACAATTATGAATCGAGTAAATTAACGGGTAATACAATTAAAGTAGTTCCTTCGCAGCCAACTACATAGACTGGTTCATGAGGAGCGATCGCTCTAGTTGCATCTACACATCTAGCTTGCCAGGAGTTACCTTCGTATAGAACTCTGCCTGTTTTTCCTGGAGCGATAGCAGTAATAGTTTCTCCTTCATGAGCATCTCCCAGGTTAGCTTTTTTACGCTTAGGTGTAAATAAACGTCGTGACATAATAACTAACAAAGTCGAAAAAACTAGCCACAATGCTACTAAAAGATTAAGTTGTGGCACAACTAAAGATACGGCAGCAACCATTAATGCACTTATGCCCATCATAAATGCCACAAAAGCAGTAGGGAAAACCAATTCCATTAAACAAAGGATTGCTCCTGCAATGATCCAGAGAAAAGTTAAGCTATCCATAAGTATGAAATTATAAGCAGTAGCAATATTTTTAGTGATTAATCACAATTAGCCAGTAATTAAGCTTTACTATTTTGTATGCTTTACTTTCTATGATAGTATTCTGCTCTCAAAGTTGTTACCTTACTCCTAGTTGAAGCATAAGAATACAAGGGATCTCTTAAACTTGAATTGTAAACTTAACCTGATTTAGCCAAAAAATGAGACAATAAATGGCTAAACAGATTGCTTACTTTGCCCATGAGTTTAAACTGGATTAGCCCTGCTAAACGCCTCAGTGCTTTACCGCCCTACGTCTTTGCTCGTTTAGACGAACTAAAAGCCCGTGCTAGAGAACAAGGTCTTGATTTAATCGACTTAGGGATGGGTAATCCCGATGGGGCTGCACCCCAACCAGTTATTGAAGCAGCGATCTCCGCTTTAGCTAATCCCCGCAATCATGGCTATCCCCCTTTTGAGGGTACTGCTAGTTTTCGTCAGGCTATTACTAATTGGTATCGTCGTTGTTATGGAGTTAATCTTAATCCTGATAGTGAAGCTTTACCCTTAATTGGTTCTAAAGAAGGATTAGCTCATTTAGCTCTTGCTTATATAGACCCAGGAGACGTAATTCTTGTTCCTAGTCCCTCTTATCCTGCTCATTTTCGGGGACCGCTAATTGCTGGAGGAATAATTCATCCTCTTAATCTTAGTGCTGAACAAGATTGGTTAATCGATTTGACTGCTATTCCCGATACAGTAGCCGAAAAAGCTAAAATTCTTTATTTTAACTATCCCAATAACCCTACTACAGCTACTGCTCCAAGAGAGTTTTTTGAAGAGATTGTCGCTTTTGCTCGTCGTCACGAAATTATTTTAGTTCACGATCTTTGTTATGCAGAACTAGCTTTTGATGGTTATCAACCCACTAGCTTACTGGAAATTCCAGGGGCAAAAGATCTTGGGGTTGAGTTTCATACCCTCTCTAAAACTTACAATATGGCAGGTTGGCGAGTTGGATTTGTGGTTGGTAACTCGAATATCATTCAAGGATTAAGAACCCTAAAAACCAATTTAGATTATGGTATTTTTGCAGCTATTCAAACCGCAGCCGAAACGGCACTACAACTACCAGATATTTATATTAAACAAGTACAAAACCGCTATCGTCAAAGACGAGATTTTTTGCTCAAAGGTTTAGGGGAATTAGGCTGGGAAATTCCACCTTCTCAAGCAACTATGTATCTGTGGGTAAAAACTCCACCAGGAATAGGTTCAACTGAATTTGCTCTTAATGTTTTGCAGAAGACAGGGGTAGTAGTTACTCCAGGGAATGCTTTTGGCGAAGCAGGAGAAGGTTATGTACGTATTAGTTTAATTGAGAACTGCGATCGACTCGGAGAAGTTCTCTCCAGGTTTAAACAAGCAGGAATTTGTTATTAAGAAATAGCTAATATAGCCTTTCTCAAATAGGTGAGATCCAAAATTTTCCGAATTCCGAACTCTGAATTCCGAACTCCGAATTCCGAACTTATCTTAACCAAGGTGTATTTCACTAATTCGAGAACCGCTATAGCATTTTTTCACTTATTCTTAAGTATCTCCCTATGTTCGATAACCTTGCTGCCAATCTCCTACAATTTGATACATTCCTCTCAAAGCAAGAGAATTAAAAATTAATTTTTGAGGCATATAATCACTCTTAGTATCTACCAGTTTGATTGTCTGTTGATATTTATGTTCAAAGGCTTTGGCTTGTAGAGGATAGCCAGCACTATAGAATATTTGCCTTGCTACTTCATAAGCTTCAGCAGCACGAACATAGTCTTTCCCTAAAAAGAAAATATCCCCCATATACTTAGTTAGTAAAGCGCGATTAGCTCGATCGCTATCTTTTTGCCAGGGAATACAGCTTTGGACTGTATTACAAAAGTTGATTGCTTCTGCGACAGTAATTGATTCTAGCTGCTGCTGTGCTTGACAAAAAGACTCGGCGGCAGAATGACCAGCGCACAAGCCTAAATGAAAATATAAGAGCAACATAGATGCAGCTACATCTTTAAATTTAGTGAGAGGATAACGATTAATTAATACGGTTTTAGCACCTGTATAAATCAGACTTTGAGCAATACCTATTAATTTACTGCTAGCTAATCGACCAATTTTGAGATTAGCCAGAGTAAGAATAACTATATTTCCCTTCAACTCCAATTGACTCAAATCTAAATTAGAAAAAGTTGTCTCTTGGATAAAGAGATGAACAATTCTTGGCTGACGGTTAATATTTGCTAAAACATTGTCTTTAGTAACTTGAGTACCTAATAAAGGTTGAGTATCATATAAATCCGCAATCATTACCGCTACACCTGCCAAAATAGATGGAGATTGAAGAGGGGAAAAGGAATTGATCTGAATTTTCTGTTGCCAAATTGTTTCGGGATAAACAATAAATAGAGCTTCTTGAGTGGTAGATTGAAAAGAGTTAAAGCTGGTTAATTGACTAACAGTGGACAAATAAGAAAGCGATTTTTGCTTGCTTAGAGGTTGAGTCCGCCAAAGCAAAGTGGTAAAAGGAAATGATGATAATCTCGTACAAGGAACAATAAGTATATGCTTAGCTTGAGCAATTTCTCGATCGAAAGAAGCTAGAAACACTGACTCTAAAATTCGGCCAATTGCTTTAGTAGACTCTTTTTTTACTAATCGATTTAGCCAATCTTGGGTAGTTTCTAATAATGTCTGAAAGGAGAAAGGTTGACCATTTAACTCTTTGACTTGAGAATACTTAATTTTTCCTTCCGAGTTTACTGCCCAAGTAAGTAACTGGGTTGTAGTCAACAGATAGCTAATTACTAGAGTATCTGGGGGTAAATAATTGGAGATCTGCTCAATTGCTAAAGTATTGAGATTTTGCTGGCATACTGCTGCTAAAGATTTTCTCAGGCTATAAATATTAGCCATTTCTGCCAAGATAAAAGTCTTTGACCAATTATTATCTTGTTGACTAGATATTTCTGCTAAATTGGTATAGATACCTTGCATAACTGAATCATAATTCAACAAAATCTGTTGAAAAAGTTGCCAGGGCAGTAAATCTCGATCTTCTGTAAACACAGCCAAAATAGTTTCAGCTAAACAAGCTAGATTAATAGCTACTTCCTCATTTTTCTTCAAGGCTTCTTGGGCAGCTAGGGCAAAAGTTAACGCCCAACCAACACCTTGAGCGAGCGCGCCGTTTTCCTTAGCGGTAAGAGCTAATTGTGTTGCTCTAGCTAGAATCTTGTCATCTAAATCTTGATAGTGCAGGCAAGACCAAAATTTGCCCATTTCTGCTGCCATCGCATTCAGGCGATCGCCTACTGCTTCAAAACAGGCGATCGCTTCTTCATAACCGTAATTAGCTAAATTCCACTGCTCATCGATCGCATTGAGATAGGCTAAACGGAGAATAGTCATTCCTTCTCCTCGACGAGCATCCGCAGCCACAAAATATTGTCTTGCTTCTAAATAAAGTTGTTGGGCAGTAGCAGAATTTAAATTAGAGTAGTCTCTAGTTATCTCTAAAAAAGATTCCCCTGAGGTATTAAGACGATAGCCAAAGACAATGGGCTTGCCAAAAGAAGCAGGAGACATTAATAAGTCTCCTTGACAAAGAAGATACCAAGCTGTCTCTAGAAACTTGTCATGCTTCTTGTGGGCTTTAACTAAGTTATCGAGAATATCCCATCCGTCTTGAGCTTTGCCCGTTAAAGCCAATAGTTCAGCTAGTACACTATAGAGGTTTTTGGCAATAGTGAATATGTCTAGACTTTGATAAGATTCGAGATTCTGAGTAAATTTTTGCTCAATTTCTGCTAAATAAATTTCTTTTTGAGCTCGATCTCCCCATCTTCCTAAGATTGTCCGCCAAGTGGGTATAGCTTCCGCTACAAAATTAATGAAATCCCCCTCCAAACAGAGAGAAGACAGGGTGGTAGTCGCCACTGTTGCTCTTTCGTCTTCTCCCAGTAAACTTGATGATTCTGAAGATAGGGAATGTTTTTTGGCAGCTTGAGATGCTTCCTCAGACTCAAGATCAGATTTTAATTGATTAAATCTTTTTTTCCAGAGAGATTCCGTATAGTTCCCTCCAACTATAACTAGACAACCATCAGGTAAAATTTCTCGTGCTTGTAATTCAGCAAAATAAGCTGCTGCTGCAAAAATATATTTTTTTTCAGCACTGGCAGCCGAAATAAAAGCTTCTTCAAATAGAGATAAAGCATGTTTATACTCTCCTTGCAGTTGGTGTACAACTCCACGGGCAAATAAAGTAGATGTATTCCAGTGACTAAGTATAGATGCCTCTGCTTCAGTTTGAGCCGTAGCTAAATTTCCTTGACCGAAATCAACTAACCAAACCCAATTCAAAGCAGTATCTACTTTCGGGACTCCTAGTTTAAACATTGCTTCACGCTAATCTAACAAATTTTAAGATCTAGTACAATCTACACAAGAAATTTAATGAAATAATGAACTATCTGTTAATTTTATCGTCAAGATTTACATAGACTTAATAGTCGAGGAGATCATAAATCGGTGTTTAAAAAAGTTATTTCAGCTACATTATTTTTAAGTGCGGTTGTGCTTAATGCAAATTCGTTATCTGCTCAAGAAAACAACAGTCAAAATCCGACTCAATCAGATACAGTTTTTGTCTGTGCTACCCAAAAACAGACCCCAACTTTATTAGCTTACACTCCTGGCAAAATCAATCTAACTTCTTTGATGAGTTGGCATCAGGAGTACTTATTGCCTAATCAGTCAGGAGGGGAAATTTGTCAGCAAGTAGCAGCAAAATTACAAAATCTTTGGCAACAGCAGCAGCCCCTATTTTTTGTCACCGAACAAAAAGAAGACCGCAATGTACTTTGTCTGGTTACTCAAGAGAATGCAACTTGCAACTCTGAAAATAGCGAAGAGTTATTTAGTGTTCAACCTAACTACAATGCTACTTGTGTTGTAGATAATCGAGAACCTCTAGAATGCCTGGCTATTGCTCAAAATAGAGGACTTATGATATCCCCTGATGATGCTTATTCACCGACTTGGTCGTTTTGGACTTGGTAGTCATATCTGTATTTGCTCATGATAATAACCTCTTAAATAATCATAGATTCGATATTTGCAGATAGTACATTTGTGCTACCTGCAAAAAAACAACTCAATAATAAAAGTAAAAACTTAAGCTTATCTTTAGGATATAGCGGTTCTCAATTTAAATGAGGTACATATTTTTTAATAATATTCAATAACATTTAAGAATTAAAGTTTGACCTCTTTTAACTTTCTCATTGGGAAAACCGCTATATTCTTTTTGGGTTATCTCTAAATATCAATAGCTAATGTTTCACAAATATAATATTTTTTTTGTATTCAAGCTAATTATAGTTAGTATCTGTTTGACTATAAATCTTAATATCAAAGAGAAAGCTCAAGCAACAACTTGTAATGATTCTTCCAGATGTTCTGCTCTTGAGAATATACAAGACTTACCTCTAGAAAGATCTTTACTATCACAATTACCAGCAGAAAAACCAGATAATAACGGTTCTCCTTCGTTACGCCGTGTTCCTAGTCAGGGAGAAACAGAATTTGAACCTCAAAGAATTCCCTTTGTTCTTCCAGCCAGAAAATCTTATCGTAGTTCTCCTAGTATTAGCATTATTAACCCTTCTGGTTATGGTGCTAGTTGGGGTAGTGCTGGCATTGGGATAGGACTTCAAGAAAGAGCGCGTTTTGTTGATGAGGCAGATGGGGTATTTGGCTTTGGTTTTGGGTTGGGTAATCCACGCAAAAACCTTGGCTTACAGATAGGTATTACTTTAGTAGACCTCGATAATATTTTTAGAGATGGTTCTATAAGTGTGAAATTACATCGCCTCCTTTCTAACGATCTTAGTTTTGCCTTCGGTATCCAAGGCGTAGGAACTTTCGGCAATACAGATGGTGGTTCTTCTGGTTATGGAAGTATTACTAAAAAATTTACTTTTAAAAAAGATGTTAGTCAGCCTTTTAGCGAATTGTACACTACGTTAGGAATAGGAGGAGGGCAATTTCGTTCTGAGTCTGATATTAATAATGGAGTTGAGTCGATCGGTGTTTTTGGTAGCGTAGCAGTTAGAGTAGTTGAGCCTGTAAATGCGATCTTTGAATGGACTGGCCAAGATTTAACCATTGGAGTTTCCATTGTTCCTTTCCACAATATCCCTCTGGTCATAATACCTGCTATTACCGATATAACTGGTTCAGCAGGAGATGGAGCTAGGTTTATTTTTGGTGCTGGTTATGGCTTTTCTTTTTAAAGTTGATAAATGATAGAGTAAAGACTAAAAAAATGAAAATATATCACACCTTTCTCAAAATTAGTTTAGCTTTTGTTTTATTTGTAATTACTGCCAATATTGGCCGCGCTCAATCAGGTAATATGTCTGATATTACCATCCCCGATCCTATAAGAATTCCGTCTGATAATCGAGAAACTATTACAGATCCCAAAAATCCTTCCGAGGCAGTAGTAGAAACCCCTAGCAATCAAACCCCTGAACCAGAGACAAATGGCACTCCCCAAACAAATCCAGAAGATACTCCAACGCAACCAGAAACGTCAGCACCAGAAGACACTCCATCAAATGAGCCAACAGGTGATGCCGATGTTCAAAAAACTGACCCGAATGGTACCGACTCATCCGCGGGAGATGAAGCAACAGGTGATGCCGATGTTCAAAAAACTGACCCGAATGGTACCGACCCATCCGCGGGAGATGAGACAGCAGATAGTACCGATGCTCAAGAAACTGACCAAAATGGTACCGACTCATCCGCGGGAGATGAGACAGCAGATAGTACCGATGCTCAAGAAACTGACCAGAACGATCCCAACCAGCAAGAGGAAAGTGAAACAGCAGATAATACCGATGCTGAAGAAACAAATGAAACCGATCCTGAATCGGAAAAAGAAGAAGTAGCTGAAAAAGAAGACGAAACTGAGACCAAAGAAGAAACAACAGCGCAACAAGAAGTAAATCGTTCTGCTTTTGAAGCACAGATTCAGGGAGCAAGCACTGAAGTTGCTATCCAATTACAGGAAGAATTACAAATAACGCAGCTAATTAGTTCCTCTGGAGTGCAGTTATATGGTTCTATACCTTCTGTCGAACAAATTTCTGACAGATTAGGTCAATTATGGCAACAAACAGGACACAAGCCAGCATTTATCAATGTATCACTTCAATCAAATCAGCTAGAAACTTTTGCTGTCTTGCCTACACTGGCTGATAGTGCTGATAGTAATAATTCTATTATTAATTCAAGCAAAGATAATTCTCAGGAAAAACAGAATAATCCCAGTCCAACTGAACCAATACGGCAAACCGTTCAGTTTTCATCTAGAAAAGAAATCCTGACAATAGCCAAGAAATTTAGAAAAGAAGTCAGTAACGCTAGAAATATAGGCAGAAACCGCAAATATCTAGAATCTGCTCAAAGGCTGTACCAATTGATCATTGAACCACTAGAAGCAGATTTAGAGGCTAACAATGTTGACATTTTAGTATTTTCTATGGATTCTGGATTACGCCTAATTCCGATCGCAGCCCTCCATGACGGCGAGCAATTTTTAATCGAAAAATATGCAGTAGCTTTAGTTCCTAGTTTTGGTCTAACGGATACTCGCTATGTGGATGTTCGTCAGAGTCCTATTTTAGCAATGGGAGCATCGCTATTTGAAGACGAAGCTCCTCTGCCAACTATGCCCCTTGAATTACGCTATATCACTAGTAATCCTCGACAGGGAGAAGTCTTTCTCAATGATCAATTCACTGTTAATAATTTTATTATTCAAAATCGTCGTAGCGATCCATTTAGAATTATTCATCTGGGTACTCATGCTCAATTTGTAGCAGGAGATTTTGCTGATTCTTTCATTCAATTTTCCGATCGGCAGTTAAAATTGCCTGAATTGAGACAAATATCTGATGAACTAGGATGGAGTACTGAGGATGCTACACCCATCGAACTATTGGTACTAAGTGCTTGTGAAACAGCTTTGGGTGATGAAGAATCGGAATTAGGATTTGCTGGTTTAGCGGTACAAGCGGGAGTTAAATCGGCATTGGCTAGTCTTTGGTATATTAGCGATTTGGGAACTTTAGCTCTAATGAGTGAATTTTATGACAATTTAAGCGACACTCTAATTAAAGCTGAAGCTTTACAGGCAACTCAATTAAGTATGCTTAGAGGTGAGGTGAGAGTTAAAGATAGAGAATTAATACTATCGAATGGAGACTCTGTTCCTTTACCATCTATTTTTCCTAAAGGTTCGTTAACCCTTTCCGATCCTTATTTCTGGTCTGCTTTTACTCTAATTGGTAATTGGAATTAGAAACTTTTATTTCTCAGGAAAAGCAACCTTAGATAAGATTTTCATAGGGGTAAGCTCTGACAAAAGTTTGATTTGTTCTCGATCGCGCACAAATAAAGACCCCGCAAAACCTAAAGAGTTAATGGAAATCGACGAGAAAGATTCTTGTGAACGGGGTACAATTAACATCCATTCTCTGGTAACTAACATATTGTAAGCCCCAGGTTGAACTAGGGTATTATTATCTATATCTAGACCTACTGCTTGCAGTAAAGAATAATAGCAAGCTAGCATTTTTTTGGCTATGTCTATAGGAGCGTTAGACTGAATTAAATTTAAACTGGCGATCGCGTGACGAAACAGAAATTGAGGAATTTTCCCGATAGAATCATTAAACTCAGCAGCAGCTATAACTGGTTCAATCGGTAAATAGCATTCTTCAGCAATAAAAGGAAGAGGAACAAGCTGCAAATGCTTATGTCGTTGAGAAGCACCAGCAATTTTACCTCCATTATAAAAGGCTAAACCATCAATTTCTTGCATACATAGCCATAAAGCCAAAAAATCTGCTAAATTAAGCCGATTTTCTTGTTCTTCAAAATCACGAGTAACGATGAGTAAATGATGATCTACTACATTAAATTTATTTAATAAACAAAGGTGAGTAGAAGAAATATCGGCGACAAATAAGTCTGGTTCGTAAGGAAGAAAAGGATTAAAATCTCGGTTGGTTTGTGTTTGTTTTTTTTTGGCTTTTTCTTTCCGTGCCAAATTAGACAAACTACGTACTAGAAAAGAAATACCATTGTGTTCAATAAACTGATAATCTGTTTCGATCGAATGTAGTGCGCCACACTGCCGAGCATATTGTGTCTGTTTAACTAATTTATTCCATAGCTTGCCAGGTTCTAATAATATATTGTCTTCTGTCATAGGTAAAATGTGCTTTATTGTATATTTATACATATTGAAAAGCACTATCCCAAACATAATCAATAACTTTTGCAGCTTGTTCTAAAGACAGTACTTGTAAATATTCTTGTTTATCTTGCTTGAGTAAGGGAACTTCTGTTAATTTATCAGTATCTTCTGGATTTAAATTAATTTTACCTCGGATGGATTGAATATTTTTAATTGTCTTATCTATATTAAAATCAATTTTTTTACCTATTTTTTCTTCCATCCATGCTTCAATGCGATCGTCTAATTGCTCTAAATTGAGAGAGATTTTACTAGTTAATAAATGGTAATAGACTAAAATAATCTCTTTACATTCTTCTTCTTCAGCTGAATCAATGAGAAATTGAAATACTCCTGCATTATGTGCCATATTACGGAAAAAGAGAGTTTCAGTAATATTTTTTTGAAATTTAATTTGCTTACTTTTATAGCTCGTATATTGTTTAAAAGCAAATCCACCTAAAGTCACTAGTAAGGAAAGGGTAGTTACTAATACTGGAGTTACATCTCTAATTTCTTCTTCTCTAACTGGTACAACAGAAGTTGGAATATCTCCTAAAATCACATAGAGAATTACGCCTATTATTAATAATAATTGTGGTAAAATCCTGACTATCAAAGAAACACCTGCACCAATAGCTGGAATACCAAACAGTAAACGATCTTTCCAGTTCATGCTCATCTCTACATTAGGAAAAATAAATTCAATATCTAGCTTAGATAAATTTTTGTAGAGATAAATATAAATACAGCCAGGCTTGAAACTGAGTTCTTCTTTAGGAGTAGGCTTATTAGCGAAATGTCTCTCTTCTTTAAACTTAATTAAGAGAATAACTTTTTCAAAGATATCGACTTTTTTCTCTTTTGTTTGCCAAAATTTTTTAATTTTAATCTTGTCTTGGATATCTCCCTGACAATAACACAGCATTTCTTCAAAGTCAGTAAAATCTACTTCCGTTTTTAAATCAAATAAAGAATCATCAGTTAATGCCCTCCTCAGAACTCCTTTGGACAATGGATAGTAGTTGGCTTTTTGCAAAATAGTAGTAAAATCTTTGATGAGATTTTCGGTCATTTTGACTCGATCGCTTAATTCATATTGAGTCCGAATACTTGCATCTTCATCAGGATTAAAAGGAGTATAATTTTGTTTGATATTTTCTAGATAACTATGAAATTTAAAGTGATAATAGGCAGCTAAAATCTGACAAAACTCTCTAAATTGCTTTTGTTCAGTAATAGTTAATTTATTGTCTGACAAACAAAGATCGATTAGAGCTTTACGAGTATAAGGAATAAACGCTTCTCGGTTTTGATAAATAGCCATTGGTTGTTACTGATTACCCTTCGGGCCGGGGCGCGTTCCCAAAGGTCAGAAACCTCCGTGGGGTCGCCCCTGCTGATTACTGATTACTTACTACTCACTCTAATACAACAAGGCAGCTTCACAGTCAGCAGCAATTTGCTTTTTAAGAGCTTCTAAAGAAGGAAATTTTTGTTCTGGACGTAAAAATCGCTCTAAACTGACCTTAATAGTTCGATTATATAAATCTCCTGACCAATCTAAAAGATGGACTTCTATGGTAGGAACATTCCCTTGTACTGTAGGACGATAGCCAATATTCATTACACCTTTAATTGGCGATCGAGGATTAGAATTTTCCTCTAACAATAGATTAACTGAGTAAACGCCAAAGCGAGGGAGAAACTTTTCTGCTGGTAGCTGAAGATTGGCTGTAGGAAAACCAATTGTTCTGCCTAATTGTTGCCCTTTTACTACTGTGCCCATGAGAGAATAGGCTCTTCCTAACATCGAGTTAGCTTGCTCGATTTCTCCTGTTTGTAAGGCTTGGCGAATTAGAGAACTACTAATCCGAACGTTTTCAAGTTGCCGATCTTTACTTTGACACTTGTGGAGAGAGTTAATATAAACTTTAATGCCAAAACCAGAAGCGATCGCTTTTAAATCTTTAGCTGTCCCTTTTCTCTGGAAACCAAAGCAAAAATCCTCTCCTACACTGACATAATAGGCTTGTAATTGCTCAACTAAAATTTTCTCAACAAATTTTTGTGGACTCAGAGAGGCTAACTCTTGATTGAAAGGTAACAGTACTAACTGCTTAATGCCTAATTTATCTAACTGTTGAGCTTTTTCAGCTACAGGAGTTAAGAGTTGAAGCTTTTTGCCTGTAAAAAATTCGCGAGGATGAGGAAGAAAACTAACTACCGTCGGATAAAGATAATCTGTTTTTGCACTATGAGATTGCTCAAAAATCTTCTCTAAGACTTTTTGATGACCTCGATGAATACCATCAAAGTTACCAAGAGCAATCGCAGTTGGAGTTAATATTTGTTCTGGAGAATTGGCGACTCGCACGCTTTACATTTTGCAACAATTTTACTTCTCCAAATTATATCGAAGATGGGAAATTTCTGTCAGAAATACATCAATAGATTCGATCGGCGCGCGTGCAACCGATCTAGGGAATTTAAGAAAATAATGTACAGAAGTTTATTCTGCTTCTCCACCTTGAATTTTAAGGATTAAAAAGCCCCAAGCTAATCCTGCCAGGACAAGGACTGTAGATAAAATTATGCCGTTAAAAAGCATGCTTTCTGCGCTCATGTTAGTTTCTCCTATCGAAATTAAATAAAGTTTAATTATTTTTAGTGACAATTGATATTGTAAAACAATATTAACTTATTCAGGAATCAGACGTAGGGGTGGTTCGCGAACCGCCCGTACTACTTTGACTTCTATCTCTTCTATCTCATAACCTAATGACAAAATATCCTCATTTAGCAATCACTCTGGGCGATCCTGCGGGAATTGGAGCAGAAATAATTTTGAAAGTATTAGCAGATTCTTCTGTAACTCAAGACTGTCATCTTACTGTGATTGGTAGCCGTAAAATCTTACAACTTACCTACGACTATTTACTTGAGAAGCAAAATTTAGAGGCAAAAGATTTAGCCAATCCCGCCGAGATAGATATTATTGATATACCAATAATATCCGAGATTACCTTGGGACGAGGAAATGCGGAGAGTGGTGCTGCTAGTTTTGCTTATTTAGAAAAAGCGATCGCTCTTACTTTAGCGAATAAATTTCAGGGAATTGTCACTGCACCCATCGCGAAATCTCTTTGGCAAGCTGCTGGATATAATTATCCTGGACAAACAGAAGTATTAGCCAAAGGAGCAGGAATAGATAAGTTTGGGATGTTGTTTGTGGCTCATTCTCCCCATAGTAATTGGACTCTACGTACTTTGCTAGCTACAACTCATATCCCTCTAGCGCAAGTACCTCAAGCCTTAAATCCTGCCCTAATGTCTTTAAAATTAGATTTATTGGTTAATTGCTTAAAAACTGATTTTGGCATTACTGAGCCATCGATCGCGATTTCTGGGTTAAATCCTCACAGTGGGGAAGAGGGAAAACTAGGAACAGAAGAACAGGAATGGTTAAATGATTGGTTAGCTAAAGCACAAAGAGAACATCCCGAAGCTAAATTAATTGGACTTGTTCCTCCCGATACTATGTGGGTGAAACCAGGTCAAGTTTGGTATGGAAAAAAGGATAACTCCCAAGCTGCGGATGGTTATTTAGCTTTGTATCACGACCAAGGTTTGATTCCCGTAAAATTAATGGCATTCGATCGAGCAGTAAACACAACTATTGGCTTACCTTTTATTCGTACTTCTCCCGATCATGGAACAGCCTTTGATATTGCTGGTCGAGGAGTAGCTAATCCTGATAGCATGAAAGCTGCTATAGAATTAGCCACCGAATTAACTAGACAAAGATTAAATAATTAGTATTTTCTCATTAATCTTTTTTGCTAGGGCGAGGACGATATCTACCAGTTTTCTTTCTTCCACCACCATTTGAGCTACGCCTATCGTTAGGCAAATTATCAGATTTATCCTCGTTATGGTTATATATATCTAAATAAATAGATGTACCAGCAAGAGTAGCCGTAGTATTCAGTATTTCTCTAATTGCTTGAATATTACGACCGCCACGACCAAAAACTTTACCCTTATCTGTACTATCAAACGCCACTCGTAACCAAATTTTATTTTTTTGGGTTAATTGTTCACAATCGATTTCAAGAGAGTCTGGATTGTCCAAAAAAGGTTCTAGGAGAAATTTTACCAGCCCAACATAGTCTGGACTGGCAATTTTTTGAGTGGTAGACAAAGATGTCTTATTAGGCATGAACTTGTTCAAACACTTTAGCTTTGTTGAGAATACTACGAACCGTATCTGTAGGTTGCGCTCCTTCTTGTAGACGCTTAACAATAGCTGGAACATTCAATCTAGTTTCATCAGTTCTGGGATTGTAAAAGCCCAACTCTTCTAGAGGACGACCATCCCGACGACTCCGACTATTAATTGCTACTATGCGGTAGCTTACTTCTCTTTTTTTACCGTATCTTTTTAAACGCAGTTTTACCATGTTACCTCGAAATTCTTCTTTACGATTGTAATCGATCGCTCCTTTAAAGTTAACAGTAATCAATTATCTATCATCAGTCGGTAATTTGCCACTATTGCTTATTTATTACCGTTTACGGACTATTACAAATTACCAAAACCTTTCTTTTTCTTGCCTTTTTTCTTTTTCTTTTTCGAGCCAGCCGGAGTACGGAAACCAGGCATTCCGCCCCCTATACCAGGTAGAGAGGGCATTCCACCCATTCCCGGCATTCCACCCCCCATACCAGGCATCGAGGGCATACCAGGCATTCCCCCCATACCAGGCATTCCTTGACCCATCTGTTGCATCATCGAGCGCATACGAGTAAAATCTTTAATTAATTTAGAAACATCCCGTTCTTCAAAACCAGAACCAGAAGCTACCCGACGGCGACGACTAGGAGACTGAGCTAATAAATCGGGATTGCTGCGCTCATCCTTAGTCATAGAATTAATCATCGACTCGGTACGCTTGAGTTGGCTTTCTCCTTTCTGCAAATCTGCGCCACTAATCTTATTCATCCCAGGAATGAGTTTTAGTACACCACCGAGAGAACCCATATTCTTCAGCAAGCGCATTTGCTTGAGGAAGTCATTAAAATCAAACCTAGCTTCGAGAATTTTAGACTGCATTTTCTCAACATCAGCTAAGTCTAATTCTTCTTGAGCTTTTTCCACTAAAGTTAGGACATCCCCCATATTCAGAATACGGGAAGCCAGACGATCGGGATAGAATGGTTCTAAGGCTTCTACTTTCTCCCCTGTACCTACAAATTTGATTGGTTGTCCTGATACTTGACGTACAGATAAGGCTGCACCACCCCGAGTATCCCCATCGAGTTTAGTTAGAATTGCTCCAGTAATACCAATTCGTTCGTGGAAAGTATGAGTTAGGGTTGCTGCTTCCTGACCCGTCATAGAATCAACTACGAGTAAGGTATCATCAGGTTTGACAGTGGCTTTGATGCGGGCTAATTCCCCCATCATATCTTCATCGATTTGTAGTCTTCCTGCGGTATCGATAATAACTGTATCAACTTCTAATTCTTTGGCTTTAGCGACCCCTTGGCGAGCAATTTCGACAGGATCGGCATCTGTCCCCAATTCAAAGACAGGAATATCAATTTGTTGACCCAAAGTTAATAATTGATCGATCGCAGCAGGACGATATACGTCCGTTCCTACCATCAAACAGCTACGTTTTTGTTTACGAAGATAAAGAGCTAACTTGGCTGTGGCAGTGGTTTTACCCGTACCCTGTAAACCAGCCATTAAAATAACAGTGGGTGCTTGTTCTGCTTGAGCTAGAGGGACATTACTTTCCCCCATCAGTTTAACTAATTCATCATAGACAATTTTGATAAATTGTTGACCTGGATTAACTCCAGAAATTACTTCTGCCCCTAAAGCTTTTTTTTCAATCTCACCAATAAAGGTTTTGACTACTTGTAAATTAACATCAGCCGATAAAAGAGCGCGACGTACCTCTTTTAAAGCATCTTGGATATTTGATTGAGAAATTTTATCCTGACCGCGTATTTTTTTCCACGCATCGTCTAAGCGTTCAGCTAAAGCATCAAACATAAAGCAATTTTTTTAGATCTAAAAGTTTTTTTACTAGGTTAATAGTAGCAAGTAGCGGGTAGGGGGTAGTTCGTAGTTAAGTAGTTAGTGGTTAGTGGTTAGTAGTTCGTAGTTCGTAGTTCGTAGTTCGTAGTTCGTAGTTCGTAGTTAGTAATCAGCAATCAGCAATCACTAATCAGTAATCACTAAAAATATTGTAGATTAATTGGTTCCTTCCATTTTGAGTAGGATTTTTGGCTTCAGATTTTCTAATTCCTGCTTGAGCATTTTCTTGGCAGCTTTAGGACTACCAGAACCTCTAGTTAATTGACTAGAATTAGCCCATTGTCTTAGCATTCCTTGATTTTGAGGGTCAATAGTCGATTTCATGACATTTTGACAGTGTTTAGGCTCCTCTAAGCTAAAGAATAAAATACGAAAAGAGCCAGTTTCTGCTAGGGTACGGCTAATGAGTTGTCCTTTCTGAGTTTTCAGGTCTAAATAGCAAGGCAACCAACGAGGTTCTTGCTGTGGATGATAAAGAAGAGTAATCCACAACAATACTGGATGGGGATGATTAATAAATAAAAACTGATTGTAGCGACGACATGACATATGGTTGAGAATATCCTGATAATCTAGCATGACGCAGATAGCAGAAATTTCTCCTATAGGAGTGGTAAGCAAATCAGCAAACACAATTTTCTGAATTGGTTTATCTTTTGGCCATGAGCGTTGCAAGCAAATTTCTGTAATAGAAGGAACAGCTTGAAGGGTATTTTCTGGTTTTGTTACTTCGGTTATTAGAGAAGAGCCCTGGTTAATTGGTTGTTGGGAAAACTTGGCTGCTGCTTCTGTTGTCTTAGGAGCAGTAAAATTTTGAGGGGATTGTTGTAAGTTTTCTAAAACTCGAAGTATGTCTCTAACATTTTGAGGTCGCTGGTCTTTAGCTTTTTCTAAGCAGCGCATTACTAAGTCTTGTAGTTGTTTAGGTATATTGAAACGAGGATTAAAAGATTCAGGTTTAAAATTGTGATGAGCTTGATACCAACCTCCAAAGGAAGAATTTTGGGGAAGTAAGGGCATTTCTGTAGTGAGCATTTCATACATCATCACTCCTAAACTATAGATATCGGAACGATGATCTAATTTTCTACCTTCCATTTGTTCTGGAGAACAATAGGCTAAAGTTCCCATAAAAGATTGAGTTTGAGAACCTCCAGACTGCACTAACTTAGCAATACCAAAGTCTAAGATTTTGGCTACTTCTCCCACGGTAGGGTCTTGAATAACTAAAATATTACTGGGTTTGATGTCTCGGTGGATAATAGTGCATCTTTCCCCATTAAACATAATACCTTGATGGGCTGATTCTAATCCTAAGCAAATATGACGAGTAAACGTTAGGAATCTAGATAAAGGTAATGGTTGATGACGAATTAAATCACTGAGGCTTTTTCCCGACAAAAATTCCATTACGTAGAAAGAAATATTGTGTTCATCTATGCCATAGTCTCTAACTCTGACAACATGAATGCTTTTTTCTCCTAGCAAAGCAGAAATTGTCGCTTCTTTTTCAAAGCGATCGCGCATATTATTGTTTAATAGGGTCTGGGATAAAAACTTGATGGCTACTGTCACTCCACCAAGCAAAGTATCTTTAGCACGATAGACTCTACCCATAGCACCTTCCCCAACTAAATCAATGAGTTCGTAGCGATTAGATAGTAAACGTCCGCAGTTAGGATCTCGATTCATAATCATAATGATTGGGCTTTAAAATTGACGCTTGAAAGTAGCTTCCATTGTGCTATTGAGATTATGACCAGTCAGGACTCCATGAGAAAAATGGTATGTATCCTCATTAAGACGATAATAGGTATCAAACCCTTTACGGCGTTGAGATGTACCTAAAACCCAGTAGCATTGAATAATTGCTTGTGGTCCTATCCAGCCTTCTCCTTCAATATTCCCTAAAACATTGTGCTTAAGAACATAGGTATAGTATTTACCTTCAGGATCTAGATGTCCTCGGTATTTACCATAAAGTTTTCGTTCATTTTCTTGACCGATAGTTATTTCAGTCACTATGGTGAACCATTGTTCTTGTTTCCAAGTAACTATACTGGTGCCAGTTAAAGGAAGAGGATGATCATTGCGTTCTAGCCAATGACCATTTATAAGCCAATTCCCTGGTTGTAGTAAAAAACTATGAGTCAAAGTTGCACCTTATTGCTTGAATAAAAATTACCAATTAAAATGATTATTTTTTAAATTGACCAAAGGAAGATGGATGTCTCCTAAGAGCATTGGTTTTTTTGCTCCTGTAACTAGAGGCAAATTACCAGGAATTGAATTCTTAAACCGCCAGTAAGCTAAAATGGCAAAAGCGATCGCTTCTTTGAAGTTCACATCTACTCCTACTTCACTGGTTGTCAATACTTGAGCAGATTTTAATTCTGCTTGTAAGCATTGTTTGAGATATAAATTTTGACTACCACCACCACAGAGTAAAATTTCCTCTGGCATCTGTGGGAGAAAACTATGATAGCTATGAGCAATAGAAGCTACGGTTAATTGGGTTAAAGTTGCTAGCCAATCTGCTGAACTTAGTTGTTCATCACAAGCATCTTGCCAACATTGAGCTAGGTAAGCTTCACCAAAAAGTTCTCTCCCAGTAGATTTAGGTGGAGATTGCCTAAAAAAATCTTGTTCTAACCACTTCTCGACTAATTTGGTACAAGGAGTACCAGAAGCTGCCCAACTACCATTTCGATCGTAGGTTTGACGACCATCAGTAAGTTGTTGTACGGCTAAATCCATTAGTGCATTACCAGGGCCTGTATCCCATCCACACACTTGTTGTTCCCAGTCTAGCTTATGATTTGGTGGTAGGTAAGTGACATTGCCAATTCCGCCAATGTTTTGTACTGCTCGATGTTTGTGGGGATGGGCTAGTAAATAGGCATCTACTTTGGGTACTAAGGGTGCGCCTTCTCCTCCAGCAGCAATATCGGCAGCCCTAAAATTACTTACTGTAGGAATACCAGTTAAATTAGCAATTAATTCTCCTCTTCCTATTTGTAGACTGTATCCTAAAGGCGATCGATAATTAAGATTATGGTTGTCTATCTTTGGTTGCTGCTGTAGCATAGGTGGTCTATGAAAGACCGTTTGACCATGAGAACCAATTAATTCTGCTTGTAATTGTTCTGATTGCAGAGATTGAACAGCTAAAGCAAAGTTAATGGCGATGGCATCGTCTAATTGGGCTAATTCTTCTATCGATAAGGGTTTTCCATGACAAACAGCTAGAATTTGCTCTTTTAACTCCTGTGGATAAGGGTAAGTTTCTCCTTTGAGTAATTCTATGTGTAAATCTTGCTCCTCTCCCCTAACTTCTAGTAAAGCGGAATCAATACCATCGACAGAAGTACCACTGATTAAGCCAATAACTTTCATAAACTAAATTCATGGGCGAATACTTCCATTATGTTAATCACATTCAATAGCTTTTATTGGTTAGCTTGATTTAGTTTTAACTTCTGGTGAGAGAAATTAAAGTTGATGTATTTGCTTGACTTACTTACAGATTAGTAGATATTGCTCCCACAGGACAAGTAGGGATACACTGCTCACAGACAACACAGCGCGGTCTCTTAAAAACTAATTGAAAAGATTTGGGATCGAGAATTAGTGCTTGGGTAGGACATACTCCTGTACATAAACCACAGTCTACACAACTATCTTCATCGATTACAATTTCTCCACTAGCAGAAGAGACATCAATATCTTGTATTCGCATCCATTCGATCGCTGCTTGAATTTCATCAATATCTCCTTGTAATTCCACTACTAGCTTACCTATTTGATTGGGGGCAACTTGAGCGCGAATAATATTAGCAGCGACATTAAAATCTTTTGCTAACTTATAAGTAATAGGCATATGTACTGTAGTTTGCGGAAAAGTAAGAGTAACTCTTTTTTTCATTTAAAAAACCTCCGCAGTTGGAAAATTTGCTGATTCAACCTAGATAAAATAAGAGAAGAAATATATACCAACTTTAACTAATGAGTGATAATTTATCTGAATCTCAGTCTAATAACAGTAATTTTCTCCGCAATATTTTGATTGCTATTACTGCTGTTAGCCTTAGTGTGGCAGTTTTTCTTGGTTTACAAACAGAAGTTAGCTCCTCTTCAATTGAAGCACAAGTCAAAGCATCTACGCCGTTAGATGTTGCTCTTAGTAATGGCAAACCTAGTTTAACGGAATTTTATGCTGATTGGTGTACTTCTTGTCAGGCAATGGCTGGAGATTTAGCGGAAATCAAACAAAAATATGGGCAAGACGTGAACTTTGTCATGCTGAATGTAGATAATACTAAATGGCTACCCGAAATTCTCCGTTATCGGGTGGATGGTATTCCCCATTTTGTCTTTATGGATCGATCGGGAGAAGCGATCGCTGAATCTATTGGCGAACAACCTCGCTCTATTTTAGAAGCTGATTTAGATGCTTTAATTGCTAAGAATCCTCTACCCTACACTTACTCTAGCGGACAAGTTTCTCAGTTTGAGGCTCCTGTCTCAACTCAAACTAGCAACAGCGATGATCCTCGTAGTCACAGCGCACAAGTACAACAATAGCCATAAAAGTTAGACTTCGTTCCCTAATATATCAAATTGTTTTTAATTCTCTTTTCTTTTTCCTATGTTTTAGCTTACGCTGCGACCTGTAGAAATTAACCTTAAGTTAAATAAAAAGCATAAGCGCAGCTAAAATGAGTAAACATAAATTTCTTAGCCAAATTACAGATATTAGTAAAGTAATAACGCCAATAGATAGTACAATTCGATTTCCAGAAGTTCTTCAAGTGCTAGTAAACAAATATGGTAATGCCATAGATGTTTTTTGTACTTTAATAAAAGATTCTCAATCAAGTGCAGAAATTCTTGAACGTATTTGATCGCCAGAACGTCCAGCAAAAGAGAGGATAGCTCTTTTGAAGATGTATCGACGTTGCATCTCTCCCGTGTTAGATACTGAAACAACTAAGAAAATAAAAAAGATTAAGACGGAGACGCTAATTGAGACATATAGAAATACCTTTAAGCCCATTGCAAAACTCAAAAAACAATTCTCTGACTTACCTACAGAATACAAGTATGCTTTAGCTGCTTTGGTAGGAGAATATGACACAAGGGGACAACTAGGATATCAACTTACTGAATTATTCTTCGACTGGTTTGAGGAGCATTTTCATGGTCGCTACAGCATTGAAGGACCACGTGGGGCAGGACGTGATATCGAACTTTCTGAACTCTATTCAGATTTTAAAAAATCATATCCTTGCGACTTCGTTATTAGGCGCATCACAGACAAAGAAATTCTAGCAGTCGGGTTTGCTCGATACGACTCCACTCGCGGAGGTGCTCAGTCAGATGCTCGAACTGGAGGTAACGCAAACAAGGTTGAAAAAGCTAAGCAATTTGATGGTTTTACTTCCACACAACTTAAACTTATTTTCCTTGCAGATGGTCCAGGACTCATGCACGCTGATACCTGGAAAGAAGCTTGTGATTTAGATGGACAATGGAATGGGCGTGTACGTGTAACGACTTTAAAACTCGCAGAGAAACGTATATCATCAAAGAATCTGATTTAAAGAAGCTTTTCCTGAATAGGTTAGTATCGCTATTTCATTTTTTTTCGGAAGCGGTATCGGCTCTTCATAAAAATCCGATGCGGATATTGCATCTTCTGAAAGCTTCTTATTTTTTGTAATACCTGTAGCCATTATGTTTATTTTTTCGGTAACCAGATTGCTACATTATAAGCAATTATAGGCAAAAATAAATTTTAAAAAGTATTTTATCAACAAAAATCAACTTTGGTAAGCTAAACACAATCGGTAACCAAAAAGATGCTCCTCTAGAAATTGCTCAAACTTGACGAGCGACCCTGGCGAGCTTTGCTCGCCATAGGAACGCGCTAGTTTGGCATGATGCTTGCGCTAAATTACCTAGAAAAACTGGGTAGTCCTAAAAAGGAAAGGATAAATACAATTGACATAATTCTGTAGCCAGTCATCACTTTGACTAGCTCTCAATTTTTATTGCCCAACCAGTCTAACTCTCTAACAAGATTTGAAGAATAATAAACTTAATTAACTATCTCTAGCTCTTTGCTCCTCTGGTCAGTTAAATCTGAGAAAATCAGAAAGCAAGAAAATTTTTAGCAAACTAACATTGATTAACAAAAAAGTTCTTAGCTCAAGTCACCGTTACACCTCCATTTTACGACGATGCGAAGGTCGGCGTTCCCTTGCGGAGACCCTTCGGGTGGAGCTTCGCAAGTAAAAATTCCGCGAGGTCCGACCTCTGCGTTGACTGGCATTCCCCAGTTAAGTAGGCGTGATCGATTGCTTCTAATAACATCTTTACAGACTAAATCTTAAGTACTAGAGGAGAAATTAATTTATGAAATTAGCTTACTGGATGTATGCAGGCCCTGCTCATATTGGGACTTTACGCATTGCTAGTTCTTTCAAAAATGTTCATGCTATTATGCATGCACCTTTGGGAGATGACTATTTTAATGTAATGCGATCGATGTTGGAGCGGGAGAGAAATTTTACTCCTGTTACAGCTAGTGTAGTCGATCGCAATGTGTTGGCAAGGGGTTCTCAAGAAAAAGTCGTTGATAATATTACTCGCAAAGACAAAGAAGAAAAACCAGATTTAATTATTCTCACTCCTACTTGTACATCCAGTATTTTACAAGAAGATTTACAAAACTTTGTCGATCGCGCCCAGTTAGACTCTAATGGCGACGTGATGTTAGCAGATGTTAACCATTATCGGGTTAATGAATTGCAAGCAGCCGACCGCACTCTGGATCAGGTAGTAAAATTTTATCTGAATAAGGCACAAAAAAAAGGTGAATTACCAACAGGAAAAACTGAGAAGCCTTCTGTTAATATCATTGGTATGTCTACTCTAGGTTTCCACAACCAACATGACTGCACCGAATTAAAACGATTAATGGCAGATTTGGGCATAGAAGTAAATGAAGTAATTCCAGAGGGTGCATCTGTACATAATCTCAAAAACTTGCCCCGCGCTTGGTTTAATCTTGTACCCTACAGAGAATTGGGTTTACTGACTGCTAAATACCTCGAAGCACAATTCGGTATGCCTTATGTAGACATAACACTCATGGGGGTAGTAGAAACTGCTCGTTGTATTCGTAAAATTCAGCAAGTAATTAATGCTCAAGGTGCAGCAGTAGACTACGAAGAGTATATTAATAACCAAACCCTGTATGTTTCTCAAGCAGCTTGGTTTTCTCGTTCTATCGACTGTCAAAACTTAACTGGTAAAAAAGCCGTTGTCTTTGGTGACAATACCCACGCAGCAGCCATGACCAAAATCTTAGCGCGGGAAATGGGTATTCATGTGGTTCTAGCTGGTACTTACTGTAAATACGATGCAGACTGGTTTAAAGAACAAGTAAGTGAATACTGCGATGAAGTGCTTATTAGTGATGATAACGCCGAAATTGGAGATGCGATCGCTCGACTTGAACCAGCAGCTATTTTCGGCACACAAATGGAACGTCATGTAGGTAAACGCCTCAATATTCCCTGTGGTGTAATTGCTTCTCCTATCCATATCCAAAACTTCCCCATTGGATATAAACCTTTTGTCGGTTACGAAGGTACTAATCAAATTGCCGATTTAGTTTATAATTCCTTTACTTTGGGTATGGAAGATCATTTGTTAGAAATCTTCGGTGGACACGATACTAAAGAAGTAATTACCAAAGGAATTTCTGCTGATTCTGATTTAAATTGGCACAAAGAAGCACAAGCAGAATTAAATAAAGTTCCTGGTTTTGTACGTGGTAAAGTGAAACGCAATACAGAAAAATTTGCTCGCGAAAGAGGTATGAGTGAAATTACTTTGGAGGTAATGTACGCAGCTAAAGAAGCAGTAGGGGCATAATTCAGTTAACAGTTAACAGTTAACAGTTAACAGTTTTGATTATCAAAGTTTATTCTTGGGGTTTGGCAATGCCAGACCCTTATTTAATTTGAGAATGGCTATAATCTAATACTGTCTCTCCTACTTGAGAGATGATATAACTTCTCTCCTGGCTATGGAATCATTAATCAAAGATTTTCACAGTAGTCCCATTATTCCTTTTACTCTGCTACTACTAGTAATTCTTACTCTTCCACCCCTCTTTGAAAGATTAAAACTTCCTGGGTTAGTGGGATTATTATTTGCAGGAATTATTTTGGGTCCTAATGGTTTGAATTTGTTAAATGCAGAAACCGAAACAATGACATTGTTATCGGATATTGGCAAAATCTACTTGATGTTTGTAGCAGGATTAGAAATCGATCTCGAAGAATTCCGCAAAACCAAAGATCGTTCCCTTGGTTTTGGTATAGCTACTTTTCTTGTTCCTCTAGTAACAGGAGGAGCGATCGCTTATTCTTTTGGTATGGGCTTAAATGCTTCTATCTTAGTAGGCTCGCTTCTAGCTTCTCATACTCTTTTGGGTTATCCCATTGTTAATCGTTTGGGAGTAGTAGGCAATGAGGCAGTAACTGTTACTATTGGGGCAACTATTTTTACCGATATTGCTGCCTTACTGGTACTAGCCATTTGTGTTTCTATTCATGCTGGAGATTTTTCTCCTAGCAGTTTATTGATTCAATTAGTTACTTTAGGACTATATACAGGACTAGTTTTATTTGGGTTAGATAAGGCTGGAAAAGAATACTTTCGGCGTACTGGAGATGAAGAAAGTAATCAGTTTCTCTTTATTTTACTAGCCGTATTTTTGGCTGCTGTGGGAGCGCAGATTATCAATGTTGATAAAATTGTTGGCGCATTTTTAGCTGGACTCGCAGTAAATGATGTAGTGGGGAGAAGTCCAGTAGAAGAAAAAGTAGAATTTATCGGCAGTAC
>JBFRWE010000256.1:0-4542 GCA_051439345.1 Xenococcaceae cyanobacterium | reverse complement strand
TCATCTTATTTTGTATAAAATGTACTTGACAAAAGTAATCTTATACAAACTCTTTTTAAAATTAATGGCGTTTCGCTTATACTTTTTGTCAATAGGGTTTGAGATGCTCTTACCCTGCCAAATTGGCTTGATTAGATCGAGCTCCTAATAAGAGAATACCATATAGTTACTTTTGCAATACACTTGGGTGGTAATTTCGACACATTTCGTAATATGCAATCAGACAAAGACAAAGATTATTTTTATCTGTTGACTTCTGATTCCTGATTTCTATCAATAATTAACCAATTTAGTTTGTCTAGGTTACGAGTCTGTTTAAGGGTATTGATTTCTTGAATGATTAATTTTTGATGTGCTGTAATCTGATTTAATTGAGTCATAATTTGCTGAAATTGAGCGGGATTAATAGTTATTTCTAACTTTTCTGGTTCTACTGGTACTTTTTCTTTAACACCAAATAAAGATTGGAAAAATAGTACTGGCGATCGAAACAGCCACAGCCATACTTTATCTACAGCAGTAGTTATCAACAGGGCGATCGCTGCTAACAATCTCCATAATATTACTGCTACAACAAAAGTAGTAACTAGAGTAATAATGGGATGTTGATATAGCCAGAAAATCAAAGGATGCTCAACAAACCAATCGTTGAGAAGAGAGTTAAATTTTGTTTGCATATTGCTAATCAGATAACCACTAAAATTATCTGCTTGGTTAAGACTTGCTTCTAAAGATGTTTTGGCTTTTTCGGTAAGATTGCTAAAGCGATCGCTCGAATAATCAGTAACTGCATTAATACCTTCAACAGCAGAATCAGTGGTATCGGCCCATAATTCGGAAATCTTTTGGGAAAAATCGATTAGCTTTGTCATAGTCTAGTCTAAACTCTCAATTAAAGCCATAGTTATAATCTCCTAGTTTAAAATTGATTGGTGAAGCAATTGATATTGCTTGTTAAATCTCTATTTTATTTATTAGGTTCGGCTTTTTTCCTTTATGCATTTACCCCCAAATTTACCGCTTTGAATGATTAGTGTCTTGACTAAACCTTAAACTTTTTTCTTATTATCAAAAAACTCGCTCCTCCAAAGCTTAAATTACGCTTTCAACTCAATTTGTGAGATATATGGGTAAAGGGGGAACTTGGAAAGGTTTACCCCTTCCAATACTGTTCGGTTAAGAAAAGTTGTTGGTTTGGATAAGCAGGGGGAGCAGGGGAAGCAGGGGAGCAGGGGGAGAAGAAATTATGCCTATCCGAACAGTATTGTTACCCCTTCTTTGTAACTTTTTACCATAGCTGCCTTGATAGTAACTCTATTGTCGTTTAATTTAATCCCCCTCTTCTTTTGAATATTCTTGCTGTTGAATATTCTTGCTGTTAGATTGTATGGATAAATTAACCAATAGGTTGTTCGGTAATTAAGAAATAGGTCGCGATCGAGCAAAATGGTAAAATTGATGATTAAGGGTTATTAAATAGTTGTTTATAGCTAGCTAGTGTAATATACTCTGCTGCAAGAGAGAAAATAACTCATAATCATAAATTAAATAAAGATACAGATAACTCCATAGAATTACTATGCTGAAAAGACTGCTGGGCGATCCCAACGCACGTAAACTAAAAAAATTCCAGCCGTTGGTGGCGGAAGTAAATTTACTGGAAGAAGATATTAAAAAGCTGTCAGATGAAGAACTCAAAGGCAAAACAGCCGAGTTTAGACAGTTGTTAGAAAAAGCGGCTACCAACGAAGAAAGAGAAGAAATACTAGAAGATATCCTTCCTGAAGCCTTTGCTGTAGTTAGAGAGGCAGGGATTCGCGTCTTGGGAATGCGCCACTATGATGTCCAGTTACTTGGTGGTATAGTTCTACACAAAGGGCAAATCGCTGAGATGAAAACAGGGGAAGGTAAAACCCTAGTATGTACCTTACCAGCTTATCTCAATGGTTTGACAGGAAAAGGAGTTCATGTAGTTACCGTTAACGATTACCTAGCTCGTCGTGACGCGGAATGGATGGGACAGGTTCACCGTTTTCTGGGTTTAAGTGTAGGACTAATACAAGCAGGAATGAGTCCGACGGAAAGAAGGAAAAATTATGCTTGTGATATTACTTATACCACTAACAGCGAACTAGGTTTTGACTATCTACGGGACAACATGGCAACCTCTATGGAAGAAGTAGTCCAACGTCCTTTTAACTACTGCGTTATTGACGAGGTTGACTCAGTTTTAATTGATGAAGCGAGAACACCTCTAATTATTTCTGGACAAGTAGAGCGTCCGACAGAGAAATATCTCAAAGCAGCAGAAATTGCTGAGATGTTGATTAAACAAGAGGAAGAGGATGATGGTAGTGACTATGAGGTAGACGAAAAAGCCCGTAACGTCCTGATGACTGACGAAGGGTTTGCCAGAGTAGAAGAACTCTTAGGTGTTACAGATTTATACGATCCTGAAAATCCTTGGGCGCACTATATTTCCAATGCAGTTAAAGCTAAAGAACTGTTTACAAGAGACGTAAACTACATGGTGCGGAATGAAGAAATCGTGATCGTGGATGAATTTACTGGTAGGGTATTGCCTGGTAGACGGTGGGGTGATGGTTTACACCAAGCGATCGAAGCCAAAGAAAGAGTCCCGATCCAAAGAGAAACACAAACTTTAGCGAGTATCACCTATCAAAACTTCTTCTTACTGTATCCCAAACTAGCAGGGATGACTGGTACAGCAAAAACAGAAGAGACAGAATTTGAAAAAGTTTACAATCTCCAAGTCACTATTATCCCCACTAATCTACCTTCTAGAAGGGGAGATATGCCTGATGTCGTCTATAAAAGCGAAGAAGCTAAATGGCTAGCGGTAGCGGAAGAATGTGCAGAAATGCATGAAATGGGTCGTCCTATCCTAGTAGGTACTACCAGTGTAGAAAAATCAGAACTATTAGCTCGTCTTTTAGCACAGAGAGAAATTCCTCGTAATCTACTCAATGCCAGACCAGAAAATGTAGAAAGGGAATCAGAAATTGTGGCTCAAGCAGGTAGAAAAGGAGCAGTTACCATCGCCACAAACATGGCAGGAAGAGGAACAGATATCATCCTTGGTGGTAATTCTGACTATATGGCAAGACTGAAGATTCGGGAATATTTAATGCCCAAGATTGCTCAACCAGAAGATGATGAACTAGTAGCTGATGTTCCTGCTTTGGGAGGTAGACAAAAAGCCCAAGGATTTGGGAATGGCAAAAAAGTCAAGAGTTGGAAAGCCTCCGCTCAAATTTTCCCCACAGAATTATCTACTGAAACCAAAGAAATGCTCAAAGAAACAGTTAAATTTGCTGTCCAGCAGTACGGGGAACAGAGTTTACCAGAACTAGAAGCAGAAGAAAAAATTGCCATCGCCGCCGAAAATGCCCCTGTAGACGATCCAGTAGTTGCTAAATTACGGGAAGTATATAAACAAATCCGTCAAGAATACGACCAATTTACCGATAAAGAAAACGATGAAGTGATTCAATTAGGAGGATTGCACGTAATTGGTACAGAACGCCACGAATCTCGCCGAATTGATAACCAATTAAGAGGACGTGCTGGAAGACAAGGCGACCCTGGTTCAACCAAATTCTTCCTCAGTTTACAAGATAACTTGTTACGGATTTTCGGGGGCGATCGCGTGGGACGCTTAATGGATATGTTCCGTGTTGAGGAAGATATGCCCATCGAATCCAAAATGCTAACCAACTCTTTGGAAGGGGCGCAAAAAAAAGTAGAAACGTTCTATTACGACACTCGTAAACAAGTCTTTGAATACGACGAGGTAATGAACAATCAGCGACGAGCAATCTATGCCGAACGTCGTCGGGTACTAGAAGGACTAGATCTTAAAGATCAGGTGATCCAGTATGCCGAGAAAACTGTAGACGAAATTGTTGATGCTTATATCAATCCCGACTTACCACCAGAAGATTGGAAGCTAGATAAGATGGTAGATAAAACTAAAGAATTTATCTATCTCTTAGAAGATTTAGAACCTGCTCATCTAGAAGATATGACCGTCAGCGAGATCAAAACATTTCTCCATGAAGAAGTCCATAAAGCCTATGACCTCAAAGAAAATCAAATTGAGCAAGTTCAACCAGGCTTGATGCGTCAAGCAGAACGCTTCTTTATTTTGCAGCAGATTGACACTCTCTGGCGAGAACACTTACAAGCAATGGATGCCCTTAGAGATTCGATCGGTTTGCGAGGCTATGGACAAAAAGACCCCCTAATTGAATATAAACAGGAGGGTTATGAAATGTTCTTAGAAATGATGATCGATATTCGTCGGAATGTGGTTTACTCTCTCTTCCAATTCCAACCCCAAACCCAACCACCCCAACCCCAAACAGTATAGATCCATCCATATCAGTAGGGGCGGTTCGCGCACCGCCCCGAAAGTCTAATCCCGAAAGAAAATTTTAAGGGCGGACAGCCGTTCTCCCCAACAGTTTTTCTCCTAAAATAAATAGGAAAGGTACACTACCATTAAGTTATACACACAAA
>JBFRWE010000255.1:0-13510 GCA_051439345.1 Xenococcaceae cyanobacterium | reverse complement strand
TTAGCTGTTAGCTCGATTTAATTGTTTTATGAGTCTAAACAGAAAGCAACTCAGAGGGAATTTCTAAGCCTTGTTCTTGGTAATATTTAATTGCCCCTGGATGTAGCGGAGTAGTTAAACCAGAAATCGCTTTATCTAAACTCATTTCTTCAGTGGCATTATGAAATTCTTGTAATTCACCCAAATTTTCATAAATAGTTTTAGTAATTTGATAGACTGTTTCCTCATCTACACTAGGATGTACTGCTAAAAAATTTGATTGGGCAATAGTTTGAATTGGTTCTTTTTGACCAGGGTAAACCCCGACTTCTATTTGATAAGGTTGCCAAACAGGAAAAGTAGTATTAATTATTTGTAATTGAGATTCGCTAAACTCCAAAATAGCTATTCTATCTGCTCCCATCGCTGCATAGGTTTGAGTTATGGCAGAAGCAGGAACACCAGCAGGAATATTCATTCCCGCAATGCGACCATTTTGTAGTGCTGCTGCGGACTCAGAATAACCGATATATTCTGGACGAAAATCTTGTTCTACATCAAAACCCAATTCTGACAGGATAGTACGACCAGAAATTTCTGTACCAGAGCCACGCTTACCAATAGAGAAAGATTTTGCTTTGATATTACTTAAATCCTCAATATTCCCTGTGGTTGCAAATTGCTTGGGAATAACGAAATGCTCTACATTTTGCCAGAGTAAAGTAATAGCGCGAAATTCTTGTTCTGGCTTACCTTCGTATTTCCCTTTACCCGACCATGCCATTCTCCCAAACAAACTCTGTAAAATAGCTAAATCAGCTTCTTGGTTTTTTAGTAGTTGAATATTCTCTGCTGAACCTGCTGAATTAATCGCATTTATTTTAAGCGGTGTTTTGTTACTAATTAAAGTAGCTATGGCAACACCAACAGGATAAAAAGTTCCTCCTGTAGTCGCTGTAGTTAAAATTAGGGATTTTGGTTGTTCTGATTGTGATAGGTTAGTATCTGCACTACTCTGCTCACTAGAATTATTACAACCTGAGCCAATGATAGATGAGAGTAAGGCACTGCCTACAGATATTTGAAGAAAAGACCTACGTTTCATAAAAAATTAGTCTCAACAAAAACAAGCTTATTTTTTCATATGTTTAGATGCTTCCTAATTTTGCTGCTCGAAAAGATTGCTCAGGTTAATATTATCTCGGATCGCAAATTATCAAATCTGTGCAGTTTTTATTTTTTCAAACTTAAACATTAGGAGAAAGTAAGTTATGAAGTACGCCTCTGCCATCATCTTGAGGCTTATCATGCCCTGAGAAATCCCCAATCATTTCCTCCAGAGCATAGCGAGCGGATTGCTTCAGATTACTTGAAGGCAGGGGGCAGGAGGCAGAGGGCAGAAGGTTTAAACCTACTTCTTCCTTCTACCTTCTTTTAAAAAGTAAATATTAAACTCCTTAATCCTCAACTTCTACTTGATTAATTCACCTCCTCACGCTCAAGTTGACTTTCTAAAGTAGTAATTGCTGCATTAATACCAGCCAATCTAGTTTCTAGATCATCTCTGATCCATTTGAGAAATTTTAGTTTGCGCTCTTTATGATCTTTGGGAGAAGCTGTCTTACAGTCAGAGCAAAAATAAGTCCAGAAAGGAAACATAACAACCTAAAGTAAAGTACTCTTACTTATTTATCTTGACAAAATTTGGCTATTTTCTCTTCTCGCCTTGAAGTTAGTCTAAACTACAGACATTATCAATTCTTGCATAAGTCCTAAAATTCAATCACCAAAACAAATACCTAAACCTCTGGCAGTTTTAACTAAAGTATCTTGGGGATCGACGGCGCGATAGTCTCTAATTGCTTCAGCAATAGGCACACTTTGCACTTGTCGATTTTGCCAAGTAACCATGTAATCATATTTGTCTTGAGCAATTAGTTCTACTGCTGCCACTCCAAAAGCAGAAGCTAAAATACGATCGAGAGGAGAAGAAATACCACCCCGTTGAGTATGTCCTAAAACCGTTACTCTTGTTTCTGCCCCACTCATGTTCGTAATTTGTTCGGCAAGATACTGCCCAATACCCCCAAGACGACAATCATCGAAATGTCCTTGTTGTACTGGTTCTCCTGTTTCTGTACAAACAGCTTCAGAAACAACAGCAATAGAATAGTCGTTACCTTGTGCTTGCCTTTTTTGAATATGGGTACATATTCTTGCTAATTTACTCGGAATTTCGGGGATGAGAATTATATCTGCCCCTCCAGCAATACCAGCATTGAGAGCAATATGTCCTGCATCTCTACCCATAACTTCTACAATCATTACTCGACTGTGACTAGCTGCGGTAAAGTGGAGACGATCGATCGCTTCTGTAGCAATATTAACTGCGGTATCAAAACCGATAGAACGTTCGGTAATACCCACATCATTATCAATGGTTTTAGGAATTCCGACTAAATTTATGCCTCCTTGTTGAGCCAGTTTCCGTAAAATAGCTAAACTTCCATCTCCGCCAATGCCAATCAGAGCATCTAAACTCAAATGATGATAACCTGCGATAATTTCTTCTGAGCGATCAACTAGGCTACCATCAGACATAGGGAAAGCAAAGGGATCGCCTTTATTGGTAGTACCTAAAATTGTTCCTCCCATCGTTAAGATGGGGTCTACTCTACCAATCTCTAGGTTAATTGCCTGAGGTGGACGACTCATCAAACCCTGAGTCGCCTTACAAATACCCAATACTTCCCAATCATAAATACCAACAGCACAGCGAGTAACAGCCCGAATTACTGCGTTTAAGCCAGCACAGTCGCCACCGCTAGTAAGGATACCGATACGTTTCCTTGCTCCCATAGTCTTTTATTAACCGATTGAACATAATCTATTGTTCGATGAGAAGGGCAAGATATTTTTTTCGTTAATAAATTCTCTAGATTACACTCAAAAAGTCTATTGACACTGAATCTAGTTCGTTTCCTGCTTTACCATCAAAATTTGCAGCAAGGGTACTGCGACTATAAACGTTAGTTTTAGTCGTAGGCGTGCCGTATAAACGCCTGGGGTTTCCCCAGGCGACAGGCACTTGGGAATTGCTGCACCTCAAATTATATTTACTCAAGAATAGATTTCCGCTACAATAGCAAGTATCTAGCGGGATTGTCCAATGCTGTTGACGCAAACGGTTCGATTGAAGCTGAATAAATCTGAACAAGATATATTGACTAACCTGTGTCGCTTGTCCAAAAATTTGTTTAATGTTGGACTTTACACAGTGCGCCAGTATTTTTTTCAAGAACAAAAATACCTTAGCTACGAATCTAACTATCATCTGTGCAAAGAGAATGAAAATTATCAACTCTTGGCTACAGATTGTGGTCAACAAACTCTTAAGTATGTTGACAGATGTTTTAAAGCATTTTTCAGGCTGCTTTCTCTGAAAAAAGAGGGAGTATATCAAGAAAGAATTAATCTTCCTCATTATTTGCCCAAAGATGGGTATTTTCCTTTGATAATTCCCATCAGAAAGCGTCATGATTTTGCTAAAGATAACTGGAATTTTAAGATTCCTACATCTCGCCAATATACTAGAGAACATGGTTCTGTCTACATAACTGTGCCTCCGAACTTGAGGGGTAAACGAATTAAGGAAATCCGAATACTGCCAAAACAAAGAAGTAGGTTTTTGGATGCTGCATTTATATACGAATCCTCTGATGAACAAATAAATGGAACTGCTCGAGACGCAATATCTATTGATTTCGGACTCAACAACCTTGCCACTGTGGTTTCGACCACTAATGAATCTTTTATTATTGATGGACTTTGGCTTAAGTCGAAAAACCAATGGTTTAACAAGAAAAGAGCTAAACTCATTCATCACAAAGACAAGCAAGGTATTAACGGTCTGACGAAACAAGAAGCATGGCTGTCTTACAGAAGAAAGAACCAGGTTAACAACTATCTGAATCAAGCTGCTAGATATATCATTAACTTCTGTCTCAGTAGAAAGATTGGAACAGTTATTGTGGGCTACAACCCAACGCTGAAACAAAATAGCAATATGGGCCAACGCAATAATCAGAACTTCGTTCAAATTCCAATTTTTACCCTTCGCGCCAAGCTGGAAAGCCTCTGTGAACGATATGGGTTGAACTATATTGAACAAGAAGAATCGTATACTTCCAAAGCCTCTGCGGTAGATAAAGATGACATCCCTGTGTACAATGCCGACAATCCTATCCAGAGAAAATTCTCTGGCAGACGAGTTAAGCGTGGATTGTACAAAACTAAAGATGGTCATCTAATTAATGCTGATTGTAATGGAAGTCTAAATATTGGATTTAAAAGTAAGCACAAAGGCTTTGGTCGAGTGTCTAGGGTCTGTTTGACGCAGCCAGTAAGGGTTAATGTCCTTCAAGATTCTGCGTGCATAGCGTAGCTTGCTCGTAGAGTATGTCAATATTATAGAGATTATTTCCTAACAAGATATTAACTGATTACTGTTTACTGATATATGTTTCCTAGTTTTATTTCTCCTGATGCCAACAATCTGACTGAGTCTACCTCGCTCGATCTAGTCAAAAATATCAGTCTAGAGCCTATTCTAACCACCTTGAGTCCTAATCCCATTCCCACCACCTATGTCCAACAAGGAGAAGGTGATACACCTATTCTCCTAATTCATGGTTTTGATAGTTCTCTCTTAGAATTCCGTCGCCTCCTTCCTTTATTAGCCAAAGAAAAGCAGATTTGGGCAGTAGATTTATTAGGATTTGGCTTTACTCAACGCCCGACAGACATATCCTTTGGTACAGAAGCAATTAAAACTCATCTTTATTATTTTTGGAAAACGTATCTTAGTAAGCCTGTTATTGTAGTGGGTGCTTCTATGGGTGGTGCAACAGCGATCGATTTTACCCTTACTTATCCAGAAATAGTCGAAAAATTAATCTTAATTGATAGTGCGGGATTAACGAAACAGCCCATTGTCGGTAAATTCATGTTTCCTCCTTTCGACTATCTAGCCACAGAATTTCTTCGTCAGCCTAAGGTCAGAAAAAATATTAGTCAAGCAGCTTATTATGACAAGAGTTTTGCGAGTTTTGATGCTCAGACTTGTAGTAACTTACATCTTAAGTCTGAAGGTTGGAATCGATCGCTAATTGCCTTTACCAAAAGTGGCGGTTATGGCTCTTTTCTACAAAGATTACCAGAAATTAAGCAACCAACTTTAATTATTTGGGGAAGAGAAGATCGTATTTTAGGAACAAAAGATGCAGATAAGTTTAAAAGTGCGATCGTCAATAGTAATCTTATCTGGATTGAAAAATGCGGTCATGTACCCCATCTAGAAAAACCGCAAATTACTTTTGAAGCAATAAAATCTTTTTGTTAAAGAAGTTCAGAATAGAGTAGTTCAGTAGTTCAATATTGTTGCCAAAAACTACTTTCTGTTTAAATGAAAACAATTCTGCTCAAAAACAATAAATGTAAAAAAATTAACGTCTGGTTTAAGAAAAAGTAATTATCACTCAAAACCTATTATTTTTTGGCAAAAGAGTATTGCAGTAAATGTTGAACTCCTGAACTCCTGAATTAAACTACTTTTTTGGAGATAGCAGCATCATCATGTTGCGACCTTCTCTTTTAGGATATTGTTGAACTTCAGCTACATCTTCGAGGTCTGCTGCCATCCGCTTTAGTAAGTCTTCTGCTAAGTTAGCGTGTTGAATTTCCCGACCTCGAAAGCTAACTGTCGCTTTTACCTTATCTCCTGATTTGAGAAAACGTTGAGCATTTTTGACGCGAACATTGTAATCGTGTGGTTCTATTTTGTAGCGCATCTTAACTTCTTTTACATCAGCATTATGCTGCTTTTTCTTGGCTTCTTTTTGCTTTTTATCTTGCTCATATTTGTATTTACCATAGTCCATGATCTTGCAAACTGGAGGGTCTGCTGTCTCACTGACTAAAACCAAATCTAAGCCTTTCTCCTCAGCTATCACCATAGCCTCTTTGGGCGATAGTATCCCTAACTGGGCACTATCAGCATCTATAACTCTAACTTTTGGGAAACGTATTTTTTCATTAATCTTAGCTACATCCCGATTGTTACTACGTCTTTTGTCTCTCACAGGCGTATATTTTTTTTTCCTTGTAATTGAATTAACTAAAAAGTAGGTATTATTTATTTACCTATCATTTTACTAATTTTGCTATGTAGAAATATTAAATTAGCTATAGTTTCTAATGTAACCCATAGCTAGATGAAGTACCAATCTAGCTAAATCTATAGTTTGAGAGGCACAATTAAATTAGTGTAAATATTTTTGAATTAAATAACTTTGACATCAAATCAACTTTGGCAACAACGAATTGGTAATCAAAGAGACTGGGTTTGGCGAGGCTGGCAAACTCGTTACAGTTATACTAGGGCAGATATAAATTCTAATACTCCTCTAATTTTGCTTCATGGTTTTGGGGCTGCGATCGAACATTGGCGCAATAACATACCCATTTTAGGACAAGAATACCCTGTTTATGCTCTAGATTTACTTGGTTTTGGGGCATCTCGCAAAGCTAATACCAACTACAGTGTTTATCTTTGGGTAGAACAGGTACACGATTTTTGGCAAACTTTTATCGGCGAACCAGTAGTATTAGTGGGTAATTCCATCGGTTCTTTAGTTTGTCTTACTGCTGCGGTTACTTATCCAGAAATGGTTAAGGGTATCGTTATGCTTAGTTTACCCGATGTTTCTATTCGCCAAGAAATGCTCCCTGGTTGGCTTCAGCCCATAGTTAGTACCTTAGAGAATCTAGTGGCTTCTCCTCTGTTGCTCAAAACTTTGCTCAAAATATTACGAAAACCCTCTACTATTAAGCTTTGGGCAGGAGTTGCTTATCAAGACAAAACTGCCATTACTGATGAGTTGGTCGAAATTTTATCTTCTCCTGCCTATGATGAAGGTTCAGACAAGACTTTCTCAGCTTTGTTTAAATCTGTCAGACAGCCTCAGTTTGCCCCTTCTGCCAAAGAAGTATTACCTAAGTTAAATATTCCTATGCTCTTAATTTGGGGAAATCAGGACCGTATGGTTCCTCCTAACTTAGCTCCCATTTTTGCTGCTCTCAATCCGCAGATAAAATATATAGAGATGGAACAGGTTGGTCATTGTCCCCATGATGAATGTCCTGAGAAATTCAATCAAATTTTGCTTGATTGGCTTAGAAGTAGTTATTAGCTAGTTTAAGTTTGAGAGTTCAAATTAAATAAAACTTTGCTGAAGATTAAGAAAGGTCGATCGCATGATCTATCATAGTTTAGTCTAAATTAATTAGCCTCAAAGATTTTTTGCCCACTTATGAAACACACTATTTCCGTTCTAGTAGAAGATGAAGCAGGAGTTTTAACTCGTATTGCTGGATTATTTGCTCGTCGCGGTTTCAATATAGAGAGTCTAGCAGTAGGCCCCGCAGAAAAAGGCGGAGTGTCTCGTATTACTATGGTAGTTCCTGGAGACGACTTGATCATTGAACAATTAATTAAGCAACTCTACAAGCTCATTAATGTGCTGAAAGTCCAGGATATTACCCAAATTCCCTGTGTAGAAAGAGAATTAATGCTAGTTAAGGTTAGTGCTAGTGCTTCTAGTCGTTCCGAAATAATCCAGTTAGTCCAAGTCTTTCGGGCGCGGATTGTAGATATCGCCGAAGATAGCCTAACCATTGAAGTAGTAGGAGATCCTGGCAAATTAGTTGCTATTATCCAGATGTTAAACAAGTTTGGTATTCGGGAAATAGCTCGTACTGGCAAGATTGCCCTAACTAGAGAATCGGGAGTTAATACAGAGTATCTAAAGTCTTTGGAAGCTAAAGTTTATACTAATGCTTCAAAGTAGTAACTAGCTTTCAGCTTTTAGCTTTTAGCTCTTAGCTTTAATTATCAACTTGATTTAGTTTTATTTTGCCTCGGCTTTAACAGCTTTTTGTTGTTTGAGATAATCAAATACAGATTTATCACCAATATCGGGATCGAGGGGTTGAACCAGTTTACGGGAAGCAAAAATAGTAAATAAAATTGTCCAGAGAGCCAATAAAACTTGTTCTACATCTACTGAGAGGATACCTACCATATGTCCCAATAAAAGAAATGGTACAAGAGGAGTGAGAAATTTAGTTTCTAAACGATTGAAACAAAAAGCTTCTTTAAAATAAATTCCTGTCAAAGCTGCAAAAGTAAAACCAATTCCTAACAAAGTTAGAGGATGTTCGTAAACGTATAATGCTAATGGTTGATTAGTTTGAAAACTAAGAGCGATCGCAGAAATTGTCCCAACACCCCAAAAAACCTGTAAAGTGCGATGAAGGGGAACTAAATAGATATGGATAGTAAGTAGGCTAATCCCTAATCCCAAGGAAAATAGAGCAAATAGCGGGGTAATAAAGGGTAAGACGGCTTCTCCTTTAGCAAACCAAAGATTACCAGCGATCGCAAAACTAGCTGCTGCTAATAATAACCCACCGCGATATATTTTAACTCCCAGGCGATCGCTTCGATCGATCGTATATTCCCCAAATTGTCCTTGATATAGTGTTGGTTCAGATTGTAATTGTGTTGTCATGATTTTTAAATAGAAGTGGCGATCGATAATTTAAGTTAAAGCTAAATTTTCAGGCTTTCCATTTTTGTATCTATGGAATTAATTATAAACAACGATGATTTGGCTTAGATTGGCAATAATCTTTAGGCTCTTTCGTAATTGTTTACCTAGTCTATTGGGTAACACGATCGCACTCATAGAATTGCTGTAGTTTACCAAAATCCGTAAAAATATCTAATTAATCGGTTATTTGAGTTGGGAATTATAAAGATAAGGATAAATCTTAATTCGATTTTTAATTATCTATGTCTTACTCCTCTACAGTTGCTCAAGAGCAATTAGATTATGGATTTTTATTACTTACTCATATTGTCTGTGCAGATCGGCAAATTCATTCTGAAGAGTCAAAGTATTTAAGGGAATTAGGCGATCGCGCCAACATCTCACAGCGCACCAAAAATGAGATGGAGAAAATTTTGGCACAAGACAACCAGCATCTCACAGTTGATTATATTACGAAGCAAATTCCTGTGGGACAGCAATCGGAGGTAATGCGACAAATCTTAGCAATTGCTTATGCCGATGGTTATTTTGCACCACTAGAAAGAGAGATGGTCGATCACATAGCTATTATTTGGAATTGGTCAACCACAGAAGTTGATCGCATTATTATCGAAGCTGAACGTTCTAGTGATACTAATAATAATAATCAAAGTGATCGTACTGAATTATCTTTTACTGCACGGCTACTAAAAAACGCAAAAAAATCACCTATATCCCTTGCTTTGATTAGCATGGTAACTAAATTTGCACCAGAAACTGTTGGACGTAAAATTGAGAAATTAGAGCGAGAAATTCTTTTATCTGGGCCCGAATATGATGAAGCAATTCAACAATGTGCCAAAATTGCTCAAGAAGATTATCAATATGCGGAATTAGCTTTTAACAAAACAGAAGGAACTCTAAAAACTTTAATCTTAAGTTTAGAAGAAGTTATTTCAAAAATAGAAAATAAAAATAGCAAAGCTACTACGGCGAAAGAAGTCGCCAAGCAACTTGAAGATAGTAAGAAATTTCTAGATTCTCAAATTATTAAGGAATTAGCAAAAGTCAGAGAGTCTCATCAAGCAAAACAAAGGGCTTTAAACCAGTTTAGTATTGCTTTTATGGGTAGAACTAAAGCAGGTAAAAGTACACTTCATTCAATTATTACTCAAGATGGTTGGGAATCAATTGGTGTCGGAAAACAGCGCACAACTCGCTTTAATCGTATTTATGAATGGAAGAATATAAGGATTATTGATACTCCTGGTATTGGTGCTGCTGATGCTGGCGGAAGAAAAGATGAAGAAATCGCTGAAAGTATGATTGATGAAGCAGATGTTATTTGTTATGTAGTCACTAATGACAGTATTCAAGAAACAGAATTTCGATTTTTAAAGCTACTTAAAGAGAAAGCAAAACCATTAATTATTTTGCTCAATATTAAATACAATCTCCGCGACTCTAGACGTTTAGAACATTTTCTAAAAAATCCTGATAAGTTATTTTCTCTTGATGGAAAAAGTGGCATTGGTGGACATATTGATCGCATTCGTCGTTATGCTAATAAATACTACTCTAATGATTATTTTCCTATCGTTCCAGTAATGCTGTTAGCAGCACAATTATCTAGTGAACCAGAACATCAAGAAAACAAAGAAAAGTTATTTAAAGCAAGTAGAATGCAAGATTTTCTCGATTCAATTCGCGAATCTTTAATTAAGTATGGAACAATCAGGCGATCGCAAACTTTTTTGGGTTCTACTGTTGGTTCTATCGAAGAACCGAATCAATGGATAAACAAACAAAGCGAAACTTATCATAAATTAAGTGATACTCTCAAATCTACACGTCAAGATATACAAAGTAAAATAAATAAAGCACAAAAAGATAGTTGTGAATCTTTAGAATCCCAAATTGAAGCAATTTTTCAAGATGTTATTTATTCAATTCCTAAATTTGCCGAAAATAACTGGAAAGCTAATGAATATGAATTAAACCAAGCTTGGAAAGAACATATTAAAGATATAGGAATAGAAAAACGCCTTCAACTATCTAATGAAGAAGCCGTACAAAAATTTCAAAAGGCGATCGAGGAAATTTTAGAAGAAGTAGGGAAAGAATTACAGTTAATTTCTCAACTAAATCTGAGTGAATTTAAGTTAAATAGTTTAGATACTTTTAGCTGGAAAAATTTAATTAAGATTGGTGGTGGTATTTTAGCTTTAGCAGGAGCTTTTTTAGCATTAGCTTCTCCTATCGGTATTCCTTTAGGACTTATTGGTTTAGGAGTAAGTCTAGTTGCTAACTTATTTACTTCAAAAAAAGAAAAACGTCGAAAAGCTGTAGCCAAAATATCTAGTTCTTTACGCAGCCAAATAGAAAAGCAAAAGCAAACTATTATTGAAGAAGCAACAAAAGACTTTGACAAATATTGTTTAGGTATTCATAAAAGTATTAATAGTTATTTTGATGAATTAACGGAAGGTCTAGATAGCATATCGACTCACTTAGAAAAAGCTGAAAAAAGTTTAGCTAACACAGTAAATTATCTTAATTCTGGATATGCCAAACGTATTATCGATTGGGCAACAGAAAAAAACGAAACTTTAACTGTTAATAATGTAGAAAGAACCATTGCCAAAGTTCAAAGAAATTTTGGTAAAAGTATAAATATTAAAACTCACTCTCAGATTGAAGATAAAAAAACTCTCGAAGAGTTAAAGCAAGTTTTGCAAGAAGATATTTCAATCATAAGCCAGCCAGAGAATAAATTATATAGCTAATATTTTAAGTCCCTTTAAACGAACTTTTACTCTTGGTCAATAAATTAATTTATTAGTGGATTAATCAAACAAAAAAAAGAAACTAACATGAATCAAACTCAATCTCAATTTAACGCTGCCACTATTGCTGAACAATTTAATAATAATTGTAATAAATTTTATAATCTACTCTCTCGAAATCAAAACGAAAACTTATTAAAAATCAAAGATGAATTTCATCAAGAGTTACAAGCCTATCAGCAAGATGGAATTTTAAGTGTTGCTTTCGTCGGACAATATAGTGCAGGAAAATCTACTATTATTTCAGCCTTAACAGGAAGAAGAGATATTAAAATAGATGCCGATATCGCTACCGATCGAACAAGTAGTTATGACTGGAATGGTATTAAAATAATCGATACTCCTGGGCTTTTTACAGACAGACAAGATCATGATGATATTACTTATGAAGCCATTAACAAAGCAGATTTACTTGTTTTTTGTTTAACTTATATGTTGTTTGATTCTATTACTGTAGAAAACTTTAAAAAACTTGCTTATGAGCAAGGATATCGCTGGAAAATGATGTTAGTTATTAATAAAATGTCTGATGAAGCAGGAGAGGAAGCAGAAAAAATAGCTAACTATCGCCATAGCCTTACGGAAGCACTTAAACCTTATTCTCTTGATGAATTGCCCGTTTGCTTTATTGATGCTAAAGATTACTGTGATGGAGTCGATGAAGAAGATGATTTCCTGTGTGAAATTAGTCGTATTGATACTTTTACTCAAGAATTAAATAACTTTGTTGATCGCCGAGGTTCGCTAGCTAAATTTGATACTCCAGTCAGAATGGCATTAAATGCTATCAATGAAGCCCAAACAATTTTTACTCGTAACTCTGGAGAAGATGCAACCTATTTTGAGATTCTCAATCAACTATCTCGTAGAATAACAAAAGAACGTAGCAGAATTAAAACTAAAATTCAAACTATTGCCCTCAAATTATCTTCCGCAGTAGCTCAAGAAGGAGTAAATCTGGCTAATTGCGTAGGTCAAGTAAGTAGTAAAACAGAATGGGAATATAAACAAAAAGAAGTTGATTTAAATGTCCAAAAATACTATGAAAAAGCTGGACAAGAAATGCAAGCTGTAGTCAATACAGCAATTGAAGACATTAGACAAGAAGTAGAAGAAGTATTCAAAGGTAATTTAGCTCAGGCTTTTATTGCCTATGTTGAAAAAAAATTAGATGCTTCTGTAGGTAATATCGATAAGGGAATTGATATAGAAGTATTAAGAACACAATTTAGTAAGTTAAAAACTATTGCTGAATATGGAGGGGTAAATATTACTAAAATTGCTAGTAGAGGTTTTTTGAATACTGCTAGTAAAACAGGATTTCTCCGTTCTATAGATGTAGCTGGTAGTGGATTACATCAAACAGTTTTAAATGTAGGTAAATTTGTCGGCTTTAAATTTAAACCTTGGCAAGCAGTAGGCGTAGCTAAAAATATTGCTAACTTTGCCAAATTTGTCGGCCCAGTTCTAGCAATTGCTGCGTTGGGTATGGATATAGCTGAAATTGCTCAAGAAAGAAAAAGAGAAAAGCAAATGTCCGATCTTCGTCGCGATATCACTAGCCAATTTCAATCTATGGCTAAAGACTTAGAAAATCAATTAGAAATACAATTTTATGAATTCGATCGACAAGTTTATGGCGAAATTGAGAATAAAATTGCTGATGCTAGAAAACAAAATGAAGAAGCGATCGCAACATCAAATACTTGGATGAAAGAATTAATCTCAATTCGTCAAGAATTTGAAACTATTCTCAAAAATATTAGTCTTGCTAGCACAAATTAAAGATAAGTGCGATCGCTTTCAGTACTAGATGGGGAAATTTGTTTATTTAGAACTGGCAGAATATTTAAATATTTAGCGATCGCGTTTTGTTGAGTGGGCAAGCTTTTCCAACTCAAAAATGCTTTTAGCTAGATAAATTTGCCCACCGACAACTTAAACGAAAACTAAACAGGAACAAAAGAAGACTCAGTGATAGTATCAGCACTGACATCTCGCAAGACAGCCAAAGTCTCCGATTCATAATCAATC
>JBFRWE010000254.1:0-5377 GCA_051439345.1 Xenococcaceae cyanobacterium | reverse complement strand
CTATCAATGGTTCAACAAATTGGACTGGATATGGAAAGACGATATTCCAACAATGGTTTAGTGGCGTACTAATGACAATAGCCGTTTTACTGAGGAGCGGTATGACGCGAAAGTGTCACGTCCCGTTCTGGAGAGCAGTGGGAGGGGCGACCCTTTCACTGACTTTAATTCTCGCTATCTGGGATTATCGGTCATGTCCTGTTGATTCTAGAAAAGCTGTGTCTGTAATGGATACAGACAATCTTCAGGATGGGGTTTTTGACAATCCCCTGAACTTGATGAAAGCCATAAATGGGAGAGCAGTTCAGCTAGAATTGTTCGATAGTACCAAGTATGGAACTAGTACGCAAGAATCACACGCGCGATCTATCGCGTCGTTCAGACGCTAGCCGTGTGAGTGTCAAACTATGTCAGCAGTGTAAATTTCAAAATCGTTGCCATCAAATGCTTGCCAAGCAATCTGATCTCCCGCGATCATCGGATTGGTTTCGTCGAAGCTGCTACCGGCTACCAAATAGTCGGTGATTCCATCATAGGCATAGATGTCTATATCCGATGGACTGAATTCATGTTCCCAAACTATATAGCCCAAATAGGAAACCTGAGGATTAATATCGTCCTTGCTGTTATCGGTGATTTGAATTGTACTGCCCGTCTGACTATCGTAGCGATAAATTTCATAATCTTGGCCATCAAAATCAAATTCTTGCCAAGTGACATACCTATTTGCAATATCAGGATTGATTTCATTGAAGCCATTGTCAGCAAGAGGTGTTGTGCTTCCAGTTAGGTTATCGTAGAAATAGATATCGCTGTCAATGGGACTAAACTCGTACTCGTAAACTACATTACCAAAAGTAAAAGAAACTTGGGGATTGACTTCGTTGTCGAAACTGCTAGCAATGGTGGTGGTACATCCAGTCCTAACGTTATATAGTTTGAGATCCGTGTCAGTGGAACTAGAATCGTACTCGTAAGCAACGAACTTCCCATCTAAGGAAATATCAGGATTGACTTCGTCTTTGAAACTGCTAGCAATGGTGATGGTACTGTTAGTGTGGCTGTTATATAGTTTTAGATCCGTGTTAGTGGGACTAAACTCGTACTCGTAGACAACAAAATCCTCACCAAAAGAAGAATCCACACCAATCTGAGGATTGATTTCATTATCAGCTGCGGTAGCAATAGGAGTCGTAATTCCAGTAGAGTGCTCGTAATAGTAGATGTCCTTGTCAGTGGAACTAAACTCGTGCTCGTAGACAACATTTCCGTAGTAGGATATTTGGGGATTGATTTCATTATTAGCTGCGGTAGCAATAGGAGTCGTAATTCCAGTAAAGCCATCGTAATAGTAGATGTCCTTATCAGTGGAACTATACTGGTATTCCCAAGCTACGTTACCCCCGTGCTCAACTACAGGATTAGTATCGTCAACGAAATTGTCGGTTACTTGAGTAATGTTGGCTAAAGACATTTTCTTTCTCCCTTACTCTCTTCTAACTTCAGATTATTCAACTTGTAGAAAAAGTACTGTGGGTAAAAATCAGGTATTTGATGGGTAAAAATCAGGTATTTGAGCTGGAGTTTAGACTAACTCAACGTTCATACTAGACTGTCAGTAGATCGAAAAATTATTTTCCATCAGGCGCTCGCTAAACAACTAGAGCCCACAATTCCTTGTTACATTACGGGACATAGCTTGGGTGCTGCCGTTGCTACCCTAGTAGCGATGGAAATTGCTCAACAAGTCCCCCAACTTAAAGACCAAATTCAACTATATACCTTTGCCGGGCCAAGAGTTGGCTCACCAAAGTTTGTCCAAGCTCATAGCCAACTTATCCCCATTCTCTTTCCGCACGTCAAAATGTAATATGTATTGATTATGTTTTGGCCCTGGCAAGGCGAGCGCGATTCTAGAAAATTTTAACTAAGGGGTATCGGTAGCAACTGTACAAGAAACCCCGCTAAGGGAAATTAATTGAGCGTACCAATTAAACCTACCTAAATTAACAAGCCTCAAACCCCTGAAATCTCGTTCGCGATCGCTGTACCAATTAAACTGTAAGTTAATTGGTACACTCTAAAATACATAAAACTTTACAAAAAGCCAAGCTTGAAACTATTGTTGTCACTAGGTTACAGCCTTAGCGGGGTTTTCTGCTCAATTGCTACTCGACCCCCCTTATAGAAACTATTGAACCTGACAATACAAAATTCATTGAAGAATTAAAGAAAGACAAATCGTCAGACACCAAAGAAGCTCCCTATTGTAGTATCTGGGATAACAAAGAATAAAAATCACTTGTTCGCCATCTCTTACATTAATGCGACGCAATCTTAAAAAACAAATGTCACAAGTGAATGACTGATGAATTTATTAAGAGCGATCACCTTCGGTGGCAGCTTCGCTGATCGCGATAAATGATATTGTGATTTGAAATAAAGTGTCCCCTGCGGTGCTGCAAACACCCAGAGGACTGGTCAACCTAACAGAGAGGTCAACAATTGAATAATAATTCAGTTAAGAGTGTATCTACTTCTGCAACTAAAAGCAAAAAATCCCAACGCAAGGGAAATAAGAAATCTAAAAATCAAATAGAATTCGTGGCTATTCCTAAACAAGATTTAATCTGGGCTAAGAAGCAAAAACCATCAGTAGTGACATTATGGCTGGAATGTTGGGAATGTGACCCTTATGGAACTCGTTGGATGACCTTAAATCATTCTCTTAGCGAAAGTGCCTTTAGAAAAGCCAAGAAATTAATTAGCAGTAAAGGATTATTCGTCTTTAAACCCGATCGTTCAATCAGAGATGGAAGAGAAACAGTTTCATGGCTGGTTCAAAATCTTCATGGGTCTAGGAGAAAAAATTTTGGTATTGACAATGATTTAGATAAATCGGAAAACCATTCAAATAAATCGGAAAACCATTCAAATAAATCGGAAAACGATTTATCTAAACCGTCTATCTCACCTCAAGTTCAGTCACAGCAAGCGATTCCAGACCCCTCAATAACGTCTCAAAAACACCTCACTAACTCCTCAAAGGAGTTAAGTGAGGTGTGTGGGACTGAAAAAGAAGTGGGCGATCGCGACCGTGACACCGCCAAAAAGGGGCGTGTCACTTCCGCATCGCCACAGAGCGAAAAAGGAGGCGTGCTGGATAAATACCCTGGTCTACAGCAAGAATCAGAAACAGAATCATCCTCTAGCCATAAATTTTCTGAAGTAGACAGCAATAGAAAATCTTACATAACGTATTACTAATAACTAAAGCTAAGATTTTTCGTCATTGTATTACTGCTTATTTCAGTAAAGATTACTTTCGCCAACAGTATCCTCGCTAGTTTTGCCCCGTCCAGCATTGTTTTCTGTTCCGTTACTATCGGATCGCCAAGTTTTACCAAGGTGTATTAGGATTGCCGTCTGCTCCTCCATAACCTCCTCCAGTTCGGTTATTCCACCAAGGATGACCTGGAGGAGGAGGTAATTTCGAATAATCAGGATATGATGGTTTAGAAATTGATGGTGGTTTAGAAATTGGTATTTGTATACGTTTGACCTTACCCGAACCATGGCACATGAAACATGTACGCTCAGGGATATATCCACTTCCCCCACAGCTGTCACAGTCAAAGAAGAACAACCAATTTCCTGAACCATTGCAAGCATAACAGGTATGACCAGGGATACGACCAGTGCCTTTACAAGACGAACAACGGTTCAAATTTGTATTTATATTTATTCTTTTCATTACCCCCTCCTTATTACTTCTCAAAAGCATGGAAATACTTCCCTGAAGCCAAAGTACAAAATCCAGGAGATTAGGTAGTCTACAGAAGCCTTCACTTCTATTATAAATAGCTTTGGGTGTTGAGTATGTTAATCAGCAAAACTTTAGGCTAACTACTGACACAAGTGATTCAATAACTATCACCTCTTAACCTTTTTTCGCGATCGCGTTTCTTCTACATGAGTTGTTACTGTAACAATTCCGTTCTCAGCTTTCCCAATTTCACTGATATATTGTCGCCCAACTCCATCAGCAAAATTGCGGAGCGAACGACTCTGGGGAAACCCCAGAGTACGCACGCGCACCAAGAACCACTTTTTACGTGCCCAGAATCATCAACTATTAAGGTACAACCATTTCTGATTCTTGTCTGATTACGTTTATTCATGATTTGTAGACGACGTTCATTTACATCATCTGCATTCCATTTAGATTTACCCAGAAAATGATGAACATTATGATAAGAAGAGCCGACAATGTTATCAGTAATTTGGAGAATATTTTTTCGTTTACTTTCCTCTAATAATCCTGCTAAATAACAACGAAACCCTGTTTTCTTAGCTTTATTCTCCCATAAATCATCAAATTTAAGACACCACTTCTCAAAACATGGAGGTAAGGATTCGAGGGATATTTCTTTCACGATCAATTCTGAGTCTAATTCAAGTACAAGCACCACTAGATAGTTATTTTAGCCGATTTTCTCGATCGCATTCCCAAAGTCCAGGGAAAGAAAAATGTCTATTTGCTTTTTTTAGTTAATATCAATAACTCTAAAATTATCTACCCTAATTTCAATATCTTCTGGAGTTAAGTCATGTTCTAGTTCTTGTGAATGTTTTGATTCAAGATTCACTATACCTGAGATTTCAATGTTTTTATTTGGGTCATAAGGAAAATCATTTTCTTTCATCTCTATTACGATTTTATCTTTGCCGTCTGTCAAAATATAGTCTTGTTCTCCTTGTTGTTGATCAATAATTCTACCTCTTAAAATTACTTCTTTTCCATCAATAGGATTTTTTAAAATAGAAGAAATACTTGTAATTTTACCTTGACTTAAAGCTTTTATAGTTAATAAAGAATTAAAAATTACTAAACTTAAAATTACATTTACTTTAAACATATTTTTTTCTATCTTTTTAAATCTTATTTAATATTGACTTAATAATTATAAGTTAAGATTAAATATCTTATATAAAATTAAGTATTTTTACTTACTAAATGAATTAATTTTTTACTCGTACTAAAGTTATTAAGATCGCCTAGCAGAAATTGCTTCATAGGGATTAGTGATGACCTCGTTATAATTTGGTTTCCCGAGATGGGAGATCATTGAGAGGGAGCTTACCGCGCCTCGTACCTGGGCATCGGTTACTTCCAAATACTTTTGTAACTCGTCTAGGGTGCGATGTCCTGAAATCTCTTGTATTACTCGTAAAGGGATTCCAGCGTTGGACATTTGAGTTAGGGCAGTCCTTCTAAAAGAATGGGTGCTGACTCCTTCAATGTCTAGCTTATCGCAAGCTTTTCTTAGAATCTGCGCTGCGTAATCAACGTTAATATGTCCCTTGCCTCCCCTAC
>JBFRWE010000253.1:0-4090 GCA_051439345.1 Xenococcaceae cyanobacterium | reverse complement strand
TAATAAAGTCGAAATTTTTGACTACAATTAGAACGGAAAAATGGGTTTTTTCCCCTCTGCTTCCTCCGCTCCCTCCGCTTCCTCTGCCCATCTCAACCGTTAAATCTTAAAATCATACCCCTGAAAGCCGCCTCTCCGCCCTCATCCTTTATCCTTTAAAAAGCTATGACTACCGTTACTAAATCCAAAAAATCTGTAGCTGTCAATCCTCTCAAACAGAGTCCTCCTTTGGGTGCAGCCCTAGCTTTCCTCGGATTAAAAGGAATTGTACCTTTATTTCATGGTTCTCAAGGTTGTACGGCATTTGCCAAAGTTTTGTTAGTAAGACATTTCCGCGAAGCTATTCCTCTGGCAACTACTGCTATGACTGAGGTTTCGACAATTTTGGGAGGTGAAGATAATATCGAACAGGCGATTCTAACTTTGGTAGAGAAAGCCCAACCCGATCTGATTGGTTTGTTAACTACAGGGTTAACAGAAACGCGGGGGGATGATATGGACGGTATTCTTAAATCGATTCGTCAACGTCATCCCGAACTAGATTCTTTACCCATTATCTTTGTTTCCACTCCTGATTATAAAGGTGCATTGCAAGATGGTTTTGCTGCTGCGGTACAGTCAATTGTGTCTACAGATTACAGTACTCCTCAAGAGGTGGTGCAGTTCAATTCTCTACCACAGGTAACTATTTTAGCTGGTTCGCAACTTTCTCCTGGAGATGTAGCAGAAATTAAAGAAATAGTCGAAACATTTGGGTTAAAACCGCTAGTGATCCCCGATTTATCTGGTTCGGTAGATGGACATTTAGATGATGATTATAATAGCAAAACCCCTGGTGGTACTTCCTTAGAACAGTTACAGCAATTAGATCGATCGCTTTTCACCATTGCCATTGGCGAAAGTATGCGTCCTGCTGCCGAAATCTTACAACAAAGATTTGGCACAGACTATGAAGTAATTCCTCGCTTAGCTGGTTTAGCACCAGTAGATAGCTTTATTTGGCAATTAGCCCAAATTGTCGATGCTCAAACCGATCCCCGTTTTTTGGGTAACCCCCAAATTCCCGCCAAATATCAACGTCAGCGTCGTCAGCTACAAGATGCTATCTTAGATACTCATTTCTATCTCGGTGGTAAAAAGATTTCCTTGGCACTAGAACCCGATTTACTCTATCAAACTATTTGGTTACTGAAGGATATGGGAGCAGAAATTCAAGCTGCTGTAACAACTACCAAGTCACCATTACTTCAAGAATTAGCGATCGATAATGTAACTATCGGAGATTTAGAAGATCTAGAGGATTTAGCACCAGGTTCAGATTTAATTATTACTAATTCTCAAGGAAAACGCCTCGCCGACAAACTAAATATTCCCCTATATCGTATGGGTTATCCCATCTACGATCGTCTGGGTAATGGTTCTCGTTGTTTAGTTGGTTATCGAGGAACAATGCAGTTTTTATTCGATCTCGGCAATATTTTTATTGAATTGGGTCATTAGTTATTAGTCATTAGTCAGGTAACAGGGTAAGAAAATGAGTCAAGTTTTAGCCTTAGAAAAACCACCAAATTTAAGTGCGCTTCAGCATCCCTTTCTCCAAGAATTAATTAATCAAATTCGTCTAGCCGATACTTTGAGTAAGTATTGTGATTGGTCTGATGAACTACTGGTTAATCAATTAATTACTTCTGCCCACAAAACATCAGGTTCCTCAACCAATCTCAACCTGGAATGTCTTAATAATCTTGTGACTTCAGCTTTTTATAACGCTATTGGGGCAATTATCCAAAGAAAAACAGGCCACCCTACAGAAACTTATATTAATTTACAAGGTAAAGAATGTAATTCAGCAGTGATTTGCTGTGGTGGAGTTTTAGTTATGTATTCACTAATTTGGGGATATCAACACTTGAGTTTTCTCTCTTTACAAAGACTAATTGAATCGGCTGAAAATAATATTCACAATGCTATTAATAAAGCCAGTCGATATTTAGATTTTTAGTTTTTTGTCTTTAGTCATTTGTCCTTTGCTGTTTGTATTAACCAATGACTAATAACTAACCACTAACAACTAACTACTAATAGCTAACAAAACCCATGAAAGTTGCTTTTGCTACCCAAGATAACGTCCATATTAATGCTCACTTTGGTTGGGCAAAAAAGGTCGATATTTATGATGTTTCTGCTGAAGGTTTTGACTTTCTCAACACTGTTGAATTTGGCGGAGTACTTAAAGAAGATGGCAACGAAGATAAATTAGTTCCCAAGATTAATGCAGTTGCTGATTGTACTCTTGTTTATGTTTCTGCCATTGGCGGAAGTGCTGCATCTCGTCTATTAAAACACAAAATTACTCCTCTCAAAGCGGAAAATAAAGACGATGAAATTGCCGATGTTCTTAACAGTTTAGTCAAAACCTTAGGCAATCCTCCCCCCTGGTTGCGTAAAGCCTTGGGCAAAAATGCTACCAGCTTCGATTTTGAAGACGAAGAAGAGTAAGGGCGTGTCTTGGTCAGCATTCCCTTGCGTCTTACGCCGACGCGGGGTCTGACCGCTTCGCGAACCGCCCCCTATTAACTACTAACAATCAACTACTAAAAATTATGACTACAACTACTACCCCAGAAAATACTAGCATTGTTGCAGAAAGCACTTTTCTTAAAGAATTAGTTTTGCAGGTACGCGCTCAAGATCATTATGGCGTTTATCGCAGTTGGAAAGATGAATTAGTACTAGCCAATTTTGTGGTTAGCAAAGAAAAGAAAAGTCAGATTTCTGTTGAAGGAGATGTCGATCCTGCTACTCAATTGAGAATTCTTTGCTTTTATCGAGCGATCGCAGTTTGTATCGAAAAACAAACTGGTAAACTCTGCCAAGTAGTGATCGATCTTTCCCACGAAGGCTTTGGCTGGGCGCTCGTCTGGACTGGACGCTTGGTGGTATTGTCTCGTACTTTAAGAGATGCTCAACGCTTTGGCTATCCTTCCCTCCAGAAATTAGCTTCCCAAGGGGAAAGATTAGTCGAGTCGGGCATTAAAAACATTGAAAAATTTCCTAATGCTGCGGATGCCTAAATAAGTTAACAGTGAACAGTAAACAATTATCAGTCGATCGATAATCAAATTAAGGATATGGTTCAAACTACAACAAAAACCCCAACTCCTGAAACTGTTGCCGAGTTAAAAAAAACCATCAAAAAACTCAACAGTAAAGCAGGTCAAATGAAAATGGACTTGCACGATCTTGCCGAAGGTTTACCTACAGATTACGAAAAACTAATCGAGGAATCCGTTAAAACTTACGAAATCTACCATAAATTAGCTGAACTCAAAAAGCAACTAAAAGACTGGGAAAAGTCATTATGATAGACATTCTGAGGTTGACCAGAACGATCGCTGATTGGCAAAGATTGGTTGAACAAGCAACAAGTGATTCCCGTTTATCCCGCATCTCTAAACAGATTTCTCGACTCAAGAAAGAAATCGATCTTGGTTTTCCCGAATTCGGCGATCTTCAGGAAACTATAGCTATCTATAACCTTTATCAAGAATTAGAGATGCTGCAACAGCAAATCAATTATAGAAAGGAATAATTTTCTATGACTACTACAGAAGAAGCAAAAACTCTAGAACAATTCAGAAAACTAACTGATGCGGAAGATTACTTACAATTTTTTGACATTGAGTACGATCGCGATTTTGTCAATATCAATCGCCTCCATATTTTGAAACAGTTTTCTCTACTAATTAACGAAGTCGATAAAGCATTTCCCGATGTTACGGAAACAGAAAAACTAGAAAAGTATCGCCTGGCATTAGACGAAGCTTATCAGGTTTTCTTAACTTCTAGTCCTCTCGAAACTAAGCTATTTAAAGTCTTTCAAAGCAAACCGAAAAACTTTGTTTCTTTAGATGATCTAACTAAAAAAGCAGAGGAAAAATAAACAACAGAGGGCAATTATGTTAACACCAAAAGAACTAGAACGCTATAGCCGACAAATTCAGCTTCCTGGTTTAGGAGAAGAAGGACAAAAGGCTCTGAAAAATACCACTGCTTTAGTTTCTGGAGTAGGTGGTTTGGGCGGTACTGT
>JBFRWE010000252.1:0-6301 GCA_051439345.1 Xenococcaceae cyanobacterium | reverse complement strand
GGAAGGAAACTTATCTTCCTTCAATCTGCTGTTGATGAACTCAGTAACCGCAGTAGTTTCACCCGAATCTATTGAAGCTTATGAGAATAATCGTATTACTACGCCTTTACCTGAATCAGAAGCCTGGTGTAAATTAAAGTCTGAGTTTGCCACTTTTTAAAGTCTTACTTTGCCACATATGTTTTTAAAAGTCGATATTTTGGTTAATCAATCGCCTCTATAATTACAGTTTTTAAACCATTACTTTGCCGATATACAAAAATTAAAGTTTGATATTGCCGAAATATTCTATGCTGATTCATAGGTGATTTTCAAGAGCGAATGCCATGCTTAGTGATGAACAGTTTAGACATTGGTGCGATCGCCTTAAGCTGCCCGAACAAACAGAGCAAATTGTACTTAATACTCGCACTTCCGATCCTGTAAGGAAGGTTAAGGGAACTGCCAGAAATGTTTGTGGTCCTTACTCTAGTAAAAAAATGGGGAGAACCATTCAATTTGAATCTCATACAGTGGAGCTTCCTGCTCTCATCTCATTTTATGAATATGATGATGATGTTCTGGAATATTGGGACCAGCCATATCAATTTACTTTGAAATGTTCGCCTACAGGTAAAAGAGCCAATACTATTCCCTACGTACCTGATTTTTTAGTAATCCGAACTGATAGCGTTGGTTTTGAGGAGTGGAAACCAGAAAAAACTCTAGTCAAAAAAGCAGAAAAATATTCTTATAGATATATTTGTGACGAAAATGGTCAGTGGCAAGATATTTTAGCCAAGGAGCAATGTGAAAAACTCGGTTTTTACTTCCGTCTTCGCACTGATTCAGAAATCGATTGGACTAGATATAGGAACTTAAAATATCTTGGCAAGTATTTAGATGGGTATCTCAATCAAAAATATATTGTTGAAGAAGAAGTTGAAGTCTATATCAGAGAAATTGTTGAGAATCATCCTGGCATTAGTTTGAGCCAACTTTTAGAAAAAATTAAGATAGGTACTATTGATGATATCAATGCCTTAATAGCTGGCGAACGAATTTACGTCGATCTGAGTGCAGTCTCGTTAGTAGATCGGCATAAAGTCAGTCTTTATAGAGATGAAGCTACGGCACAAGCGTATATCATTGCAAGTAAAAATTACAGTCAACCTGTAAATAGCAGTTTACAAACTATCGAGATCAAGATTGGCTCATCCTTTCTACTCGACGGTAAATGTTTGACTGTCGAGCATATGGGAGACAGTAAAATTATTCTTCGTGGACAAGAGGGATTGATTCGCTGGACGCATCAAGAATTTCAACAATTAGTTGAATTAGGAGAAATTAGCAATCTCCAAACAGAAGAAACCCATAGCCTTGACTCAGTAGTAGAAGAATACTTCAATTCAGCAAGTCCTCAAGCTTTAGCCGAAGCAAATCGACGCTATAGCATTCTCGAACCTTATTTAAAAGAGCAACTTTCTCCGCCACCAGAATCTGATACTCCCAAACGAACAATTAGATATTGGAAAGCCAAATACAAAAAAGCCCAACAAGAATACGGCTGTGGTTTTATAGGGCTGATTCCCCAGAGAAAAGGTAATCCTACATCCAGATATTCCGCCGAAGATTTAGCTTTTGTGGATGAAATAATCGAAAAAGAATACGAAAGTTTCAAACAGAAAAAAATTTGGGCAGTCTACGAAATTTTAAAAGCAAGGTGGCATGAATCTAAGCGAATTTCCCCAGTTCCCAGTCACACTTTTTTATATGAGAGGATAAAAAACCGTCCCAAACATAAGACGACTAGAAAACGAAAGGGTTCTCGTGCTGCTAACAATTTTTTAGGTCCTTGGTTGATACAGCCAACAACACCTCGTCATGGAGATCGACCTTTGGAAATTGTTCACATCGATCACACTTTATTAGAGATTGAATGTATCTGTCCTGACAGCAAAGTAAATTTAGGTAGACCTTGGGTAACAGCGATGATTGATGCCTATAGTCGTCGTATTTTAGCTGTTTATCTAACTTTTGATGCTCCAAGTTATCGTTCCTGTATGATGATTCTGCGAATATGCGTGCAAAGATTTAAACGTTTTCCCGAATGGATTGTGGTAGATAATGGCAAAGATTTTAAAAGTACCTATTTTGATACCCTTCTGGCTCGATTTGAGGCTAGTAAAAAACATCGCCCCAAAGATGTTCCTAAGTTTAGCTCAATTATCGAACGTTGGTTTAGGACTACTGAAACCGAGTTTTTCAATAATTTGAGGGGGAATACCCAAATAATGAAGGAAGTTCGTCTGGCTAAAAAACAAAACAACCCTAAAAAGCTAGCCGTTTGGGAATTAGATGAACTATACGATTATTTCGTCAACGGCTATTGCTACGGAGTTTACGATCACAAAGAACATCCTGCTTTAGAAGGAATGTCTCCCCAGCAAGCATTTGAATTTGGCATTGCTAAAACTGGTTCTCGTCCCCATCAGGCGATTAAATATGACGACCAGTTTAAAATCTTAACCATGCCTTCGACTAAAAAAGGTACCGCTAAAGTGCAGCCGAGTAAGGGAGTTAGAATTAACCGTACCGATTACTGGTCAGATGAATTTTATTCGGTAGAGAATAAAGATATTCCAATTCGCTACGATCCATTTGACTATGGAACGGCTTATGCTTATGTTAATAACCGTTGGATTCGGTGCATTTCCAACTATTACACTAAGTTACAGGGTTATTCCGAACGAGCAATCAAAATAGCAACCACTCTTATTCACAGGAAAAAACAGCTTCACAATCAAAAAGTTTATGCCAGTGTGGGTGAAATTGTTCATTTGCTCAAAAATGCTGAAGAGTATGAAGATGTTCAACGACAACTCCAACGCGATCGCTCTACTCAAAGAGTTAACGATTTAATTGAGGGCAAACTGAATACTTCTATTAATACTGGCAACAAACAGCATGATAGTAGCTCAACTGTAAACTCTAAAGATCTGTTCGACGATCCTAGCAATCTTGAGCTCGAGCGAATCTCGGAAGATGAAGTTTTAGACAATGAATTCAATGCAGCCGATGATGATAGAGATACTCTTGCCTACGATGACGACGAATTATGGTAAACAATTATGACAGAACGTTCTTTTTCTCCAGATTTATTGAAACAACCAACGAAATCAAAATTGCAGTATTTTCGAGACATTATTGTTCCTCACCGTAACATCAAACAGATTTTAGATGAACTTTTGAAAAATGCCATTGAACCCGATGATGCCTCAGTATATCTAGTTTTTGGTGTAACTGGAGTTGGTAAGACTCGATTGATGCAAGAATTTCAGAAACGACTAGTCAAATATTTTGAGGATGAATTACTAGAAAATCCTGGTAGCTTAATTGTTGGTGGGATTGAGGTTGATAGTGCTGAAGGAGGAAAATTTAACTATTCTGACTACTATATTCAAGTTCTTGAGGCACTCAGAGAAGTATTAATTGACTACAAAATAAGTTACGATCTTGACGACTCCGAACAGTCCGATGCTGATGCCTTATTGGGAACTTTTGAGGGCAAAAATTCCAAAGCTTTGCGTCGTGCGATGCACAAAGTTTTTATTAATCGTCAGGTAAAAGCCTTCACACTAGATGAAGCGCAACATCTATTTGATGTAGCTGGAGGCAAGCAGATTAATACTCAAACAAATTGGCTTAAGTCAATTGCCAATAAAACTGGCACAGTCCATGTTTTATTTGGTACTTATGAACTGTTAAAGTGCCAAAAAGTAAATGGACAGGTGGGAAGACGAAGTGAAGATTTTCATCTGGCTAGATATCACATCGAGAATAAAACTGACTTTGATGAGTTTGCCAAAGTCATCCGAACCCTGCAACGTCATTTACCAGTTTCTTCAGAACCCAATTTAGAAAAATATACTGACTATTTCATGGAATATTCTTTGGGTTGTGTTGGCGTTCTCAAAAGCTGGTGGTATCGCTCTCTTAAGAAAGCTTTAGATGATAATGCTAAAACAGTTAGATTAAAAGACTTTAGAGCCAAGGAGCTATCTTCGGGCAGACGCAAACAAATTGAAGCAGAAGCAATAAATGGAGAGAGCGAGTTTGCAGGACTTCATAAGCAAGAAAATTATGAATTTAATGAAGCAGAACCATTAGAGTCAACTTCACCAAAATCAAGAAAAAGAAAAGTCGGAGAACGCGATCCAAAGAGAGATTTAGTGGGAATCCCAGATGTCTAATCACGATGATATCTATCACGAACTTTGGAATCCAAAACCTTTGAAAATCCGTCAGCCCAGTCACTTATTTTCTCTAGAACCCATAGGAATAGGAACAGCTATTACGGAGAGTCTGAGTAGTTATTTAAGTCGATTGGCACAAGAGCATTGTGTCTCTCTTCAAAAATTCATTATGGGTGAAATCTCTTCTTTAATACTAAGTCAAGAGTATGAGTTAAATTCAATTGGTAAAAATATCAGTATCATTTTCGGTAACAGCGATGCCAAGCCAGCTATTAATGGCATGAGGGAATTGACGGGATCGTTAACTCAAGCCTTAGAGCAATTAACTCTACGTCAGGATTTACACTTTTTGTCCTTTTTCACCTGGAAAGGGATAATTAGAGAGCGAGGATTGTTTCGTCAACATAAGGCTTGGTGTCCTCAATGTTTTAAAGCTAGGCGACAAGAGAAAAAGCCTATTTATGAACCTTTACTATGGTCCTTTAGAAGTGTTGATTTTTGTCTTCAACACAATTCTAAATTAATAGAAAAATGTCCTCATTGTGATTCTCAACAAAAAGCGATCGCTAATTTCTCCATACCTGGATATTGCTATAAGTGCAGGCATTGGTTAGGAGAGTATGAAAAGACTGGCTCGTTATCACAAGATAATTTTAGAGAAAGCTATGTCATAGCTAAAAATATTGGAGATTTAATTGCATTTACTCCCCAGCTAAATTATCAACCTAATTTAAGGGATTTAAAAAAGAAGTTCAAGTTAATCCTATTTTGTTTTGAAAGATCGATTCATAAAGATTTAAGTCAATATATTGTCTCGATCGAAATCATTGAAAAGCTGAAAGTGGATTTAAAACAGAATTACCTCAAGCCAATGAATTTAACAGAATTAGTGATTCCAGTTTGCCAGAAAGCTAAAATATCTATCTCTCAACTATTTGCTAATAACTATGATAGTTTGGCTGCAATCTTATCCCAAAATATTGAAATTGATTACAAAATTTCATAACTCCAGAATGTAACTCTTTTAAAAGAGATAGTTAAAAAATACTAAGTTTTTATTCACTTTTATGCGAGTTATTGCTTCTGATAATTAATAGATTTGTATTAATCGAGACATCGTAAAATGAGTTGATTGCTATCAGAATTGCACAATGGCGATCGCACAAGTAGATATTGAAGAGGAAGAGCAGTACGAAGACCTTTCACCCAATCTAAATCCCTACATAGAATTGGCTTTTCCCGTAATGGGGCAAAAATTATCTATCGATCACGGCTATCAACTATACTCGGCATTGAAATACAGATTAGCGCAACTTAAAGATTGGAATGACATCAGCATCAAGACAATTTCAGGAAAGCTCGATCGCTACAAAAGAAATGAAATTAATTTAACAGATCGTTCCCAGTTGCTAATTCGTCTTCCCGCCGACAAAATACCTTTTGTATATCCCTTCAGTGGCAAATTTTTGACTATTGGCAAGCATAAAATCAGACTGGGAATTCCTGAAATGAATTTTCTACAGCCAAAGTCTAAAATGCGATCGCATATCGTAGTTATTAAGAATTATCAAGAGCCAGATACATTTTTTAAAGCAGCACAAAGACAATTAGAGCAGCTCGATATTCAGGCAGAAATTAAACTTATTGCCAACCAAGAGGGAATTCCCAAGCGTAAGACTATCAAGGTCAACCAAACTTTAGTTGGTTTTGGTCTAGAAATAACTAATCTAAGGGAAGAAGATTCTCTAACTCTCCAAGAAAAAGGCTTGGGAGGCAAACAGAAGATGGGCTGTGGTGTATTCGTTTAGACAAGTGTGGAAATGATTGCTAAAGCAGTAAAACCAAAAATAGAGTTGAGCATAAGCGATCCTGGCATGACCATGCTACATTGTGCTGGGGTTGAAGGCTTATACATGACTCTCAAAGCTTTAACAAAACTTTATCCCACCTTGAAATCTCGCCAGGGCAATTTTAAGTGGACTCTAACAGATAGAAGTATCAATCTTAACTGGGAAGGAGATGATTATGCAGCTTTAGATTGGTTATTCAAAGAATCTTTTCAGATT